>JAXJVR010000040.1:0-9633 GCA_036308405.1 Acutalibacteraceae bacterium | reverse complement strand
TAAATCCTTCTTCGCCCTCAAGCTCTACTATGACACGGCGAGCGATAAGCTCCATATCACTCGTAGAACGCGAGAAATTAAGATATTTACATCCATACATAATAGGCGGACATGCCGAGCGCATATGAACAGATTTAGCGCCGTTTTCATAAAGAAAATCTACCGTTTCTTTAAGTTGCGTTCCGCGAACTATTGAATCATCTACAAAAAGCAGATTTTTACCGACAATAAAATCGTGAACAGGTATCTGCTTCATACGGGCAACCTTGTTGCGTTCAGACTGTTTGGCAGGTGTAAAACTGCGTGACCAGGTAGGTGTGTATTTAATGAAAGCGCGGGCAAATTTTTTACCGCTTTCGTTGGAATAGCCTATTGCATGAGGCAAACCCGAATCGGGCACACCGCCTACATAATCAACATCTTGCGCGACACCGTTTTTGCGGTCTGCTTCTGCCATTATTTCGCCGTTGCGACAACGCATTGCCTCAACATTAACACCTTCGTAAGTGGATGTCGGATAACCGTAATAGCTCCAAAGAAAAGAACAAATGCGTTTCTTTTTTTGCGGCGGTGCAAGTTGCTCGATACCGTCGGGGGTTATTTTTACAATCTCACCGGGTCCTAATTCTTTTTCATCGGTGTAGCCGAGTTTTTGATAAGCAAATGATTCAAATGTAACGGCGTAACCGTCTTCGTTTTTACCGATAAGCACAGGTATTCTGCCCAGTTTATCACGGGCTGCGACTATAGAACCTTTGCTTGTTAAAATCAAAGCGGACATTGTGCCGTCAATTTGCTCTTGTGCAAATTTGATACCTTCTGCAAAACTTTCTTTTTGATTAACAAGTGCCGCAACCAATTCGGTTGTGTTAACCTTACCGCCGGTCATAGCATCAAAATAACCGCCGTTATTTTCCAAACATTTATCAATAAGCTCATCGGCATTGTTGATTATGCCTATTGTGCAAATGGCGTATGTTCCGAATTTAGAACGAATAAGCATAGGTTGTGGGTCTGTATCGCTTATACAACCTATTGCCGAAGTGCCCTTCATCTCATCAAAAATTTTTTCAAACTTTGTCCTAAAAGGTGAATTTTCGATGTTATGTATTTTTCGTTGCAGACCGATTTCGCTGTCATACGCAGCGAGTCCGCCCCGACGTGTGCCTAAATGTGAGTGATAATCAACGCCGAAGAACGCGTCCATCATACAATCTTTTTTTGAGGTAATTCCAAAAAAACCGCCCATAGTTACCTACTTTCCATAAATATAAAATTTATAACATTTCTGTTACTTTGCTGTCTTTTTCTAAAACAGCGTCAGCATCTTTTTTGCGTTTTAAATCAAGTTTTTCGGCTAAAGATTTATCCTCAACCGCAAGAATTTGCGCGGCAAGCAAAGCAGCATTTGCGCCGCCGTTAACCGCAACGGTAGCAACCGGTATGCCGGTCGGCATTTGCACCGTAGAAAGAAGCGCGTCCATACCGTCAAAAACCGATGATTTACATGGAATTCCGATTACGGGCAAGGTAGTATTTGCCGCAACTGCACCCGCAAGATGAGCCGCCATACCTGCGGCGGCAATTAAAACACCAAAACCGTTTTGGCGGGCATTAAGCGCAAAATCACGCGCTTCTACGGGTGTGCGATGTGCCGAATAGATATGCACTTCATAAGGTATTTCAAGCGTTTTAAGCATATCTGTGGCTTTTTTTATTATAGGTAAATCACTGTCACTGCCCATAATTATTCCTACTTTTTTCATAAAAACAATTCCTTTCCGAAAAATTATCTAAATAATTTTTAATCAAAATCATTTTAAGCAAAACAAACTGGGCGCACTCGGACTGTAACAGTTCAAGTGTGCCCAGACGGTCGGCTTCAAATATAACAGTCTTTGCTCCTTGGTGGTGCTCCACAAATATTCCGT
This sequence comes from Acutalibacteraceae bacterium, assembly GCA_036308405.1. Classification (GTDB taxonomy): domain Bacteria; phylum Bacillota; class Clostridia; order Oscillospirales; family Acutalibacteraceae; genus UBA737. The sequence goes on along the minus strand of JAXJVR010000040.1, from coordinate 7,702 downwards.
CAGTCACAAAGAAGGGACAATCAGTCCTTTTCAAGTATAACATTTTGTAAATTTACTGTCAAGAAAATTTGACAAATTTTGCATCATTTAGTCAATTAAAATAAAATGACTTTAAATTTGAGCCTTTGTTTCACAGTAAATGCAACGATAGACCTTATTTTTTTTGTCGGTTAACTTGAATATATTATCAAGTTCCTGTTCGCAAGAAGTGATGCACCTCGGATTTTTGCACTTTATGACATTTGTAAGCGTTTCGGGCATATCAATGCTCTTCTTTTCAAGTAACATACCGTTTTTAATTATGTTAACGGTAGCTTCCGGGTCAACAAAGCCTATAACATCAAGATTTAACTCTATGTCGGCATCTATTTTTATAATATCTTTTTTGCCCATTTTTTTGCTTGCAACATTTTTAATTATTGCCACCGAAACATCAAGTGAAGCAAGATTTAAAAGTTCGTAAAGGCGCATACCGTAACCGGCGGTTATGTGGTCGATTACAACACCGTTTTGAATTGAATCTATTTTCATATTGTTCCTGCCTCCTTAAGCAATTTCAAAATAAGCGCCATTCGCATATACTTACCGTTAAGCACCTGCTTAAAATAGCAAGCACGTGGGTCGTTATCAATAGCGACGCTTATCTCATTAACACGCGGCAGAGGGTGAAGAATAGATAAATCGGATTTTGCGTTTTTCAATTTGTCCGGAGTTAAAATATAACTGTCTTTAAGACGAAGATAATCTTCTTCGTTAAAAAAGCGTTCTCTTTGAACACGGGTCATATACAAAATATCAAGATTAGGCATTGCCGATTCTAAATCGGTAGTTTGTTCATAAGCAATATTGTTTTTAACCAAAACATCTTTTTTAACATAGCTTGGTAATTTCAACTCTTCGGGTGAAATAAGAATAAACTTTATGTTGTTATAACGGCTTAAAGCATTTATCAATGAATGAACCGTTCTGCCGAATTTTAAATCGCCGCAAAGTCCTACCGTAAGGTTATCAAATCCACCTTTTTCACGGCGAATTGTAAGTAGGTCGGCAAGCGTTTGTGTGGGGTGGCAATGACCGCCGTCACCGGCATTTATTACCGGCACGGTTGCATTTTTTGCCGCAACAAATGCAGCGCCTTCTTTTGGGTGGCGCATTGCAATAATGTCGGCATAACAACTTACCGTTTTTGCTGTATCGGCAACGCTTTCGCCCTTTGCGGCAGATGAGTTGTTTGCCGCGGAAAAGCCTAAAACATTACCGCCGAGTTCATACATAGCTGCTTCAAAACTGAGTCTTGTCCGTGTAGACGGTTCAAAAAACAAGGTTGCAAGTTTTTTACCGTCGCACACATGTGCATATTTTTGCGGATTAGCAATTATGTCAAGCGCAGTGTTGATAAGTTCGTCAAGTTCTTCAACAGTTAAATCTAAAATGTCAATAACACTCTTCATTTTTTAACTCCTTAAAGACAAAATCAGTCTTTAGCTCCGTTAATTTCAAGATATTTTTTTATTCTGTCAACATTTTCTTTGTTTTCGGGTTTTTCTTCAAGATATTCAATAATATCGTATACATCAACAACCGAATACACAGGGAAACCAAATTCGTCCTCAACCTCTTTCATGGCAGATTTTTCGGTTTGTCCCTTTTCTTTACGGTCTACCATAACAAATGTTGCTACAACTTTTGTGTTTTTAAGGTTTGAAAGTATTGCCATGCTTTCGCGGATGGCGGTTCCTGCGGTGATAACATCTTCTACTATAACAATTTCTTCATTTTCTTGGGGCTTATAGCCTACAAAAACGCCGCCTTCACCGTGGTCTTTTTCTTCCTTACGGTTAAAGAAGAACGGCACATCAAGTCCGTTTTTCGAAAGCGCGCAGGCAACCGACACGGCAATCGGGATACCCTTGTAAGCAGGTCCGTAAAGAACGGTTTTTTTGTTACCGACTTTTTCAAGATATGCTTTAGCATAAAACTCACCGAGTTTAGAAATCTGGTCGCCGGTTTTAATGTCACCTGCATTTATAAAATACGGTATTTTTCTTCCGCTTTTGGCGGTAAAATCGCCGAATTTTAAAACTCCGGCTTGCTCTAAAAATTGTATAAATTCTCTTTTATAACTTTCCATCATAATTCTCCTTAAAGCATATTTGGCTTGTAAGACTTAATCAACAAATTCCGCAACACAGCGTTCATAAGCGGCAACAGGGTCTGCCGATGCTGTAATGGGTCTGCCGACAACGATATAGTCAGAGCCGATTTCTTTAGCCTGTTTAGGTGTCATAACGCGTTTTTGGTCACCGACATCACCGTCAGCAAAACGAACACCCGGTGTAACCGTCAAAAAGTCTGCACCGCAAACTTCGTGAACCTTACCTGCTTCAAGCGGTGAGCAAACAACACCGTCAAGACCTGCTTTTTTAGCATTTGCGGCATAGTGCATTACTACTTTGTCGATTGGCTCTTTAATAAGCAGGTCGGTTTCCATACTTTCTTGATTGGTAGAAGTCAACTGCGTTACGGCAATAAGCAACGGTCTTGTTCCGTCAGCGCGGGTAAGACCTTCAATAGCCGCCTCCATCATAGCAACTGTGCCGCCTGCGTGAAGATTGCATATATCAACATCAAGATTTGAAAGCACAGACATTGCCTTTTTTACCGTGTTCGGAATATCGTGTAACTTTAAATCTAAAAATATTTTGTGACCGCGCTTTTTAATTTCTTTTACAATAGACGGACCTTCGGCATAAAAAAGTTCCATACCGATTTTAACAAAAGGTTTACGGCCCGTAAACTTGTCAAGAAAAGCAAACGTCTGCTCAGCACTTGAAAAATCGCATGCAATAATTACATCTTTACCCATTATTTTACTCCTCCTATAATATCCGAAAGATTATCTATGCCGTATTTGTTCATAACGGACGGCAAATTATTTATTATATCACGGCACGCATAAGGATTGACAAGATTTGCAGCGCCCACTTCAACAGCGGTAGCGCCTGCAAGCATCATCTCGATTACATCCTCTGCGCTTGAAACACCGCCCATACCGATAACCGGTATATTGACCGCTTGCGAAACCTGATAAACCATTCTGACAGCAACAGGAAAAATCGCAGGTCCCGAAAAACCTCCCATTTTATTGGCAATTACGGGTTTGCGGGTTTTTAAATCAATACGCATACCGAGCATTGTATTTATAAGGCTGATGCCGTCTGCGCCGGCGTTTTCACACGCCTTTGCAATGGAAACAATGTCGGTAACATTAGGTGAAAGTTTTACTATGACCGGCTTTTTTGTAACTTTTTTTACAGCGGTAACAACTTCTGCCGCGGCCTCGGGACTTGTGCCGAAACTCATACCGCCGCCGTGAACATTAGGACAGCTTACATTAACCTCAAGCCAACCAACCTGTTCTTGTTTGTCAAGCAACTCGCAGGTATAAGCGTAATCATCAACCGAAAATCCGCTTATGTTTGCCATAACCTTTTTATTAAAGCATTTTTTAAGTTTTGGTAATTCTTGAGATATTACCTTTTCAACACCCGGATTTTGAAGTCCTACCGCATTTATCATACCTGCGGTGCACTCTGCAATGCGCGGAGTCGGGTTGCCGAAACGGGCGTCTTTGGTTGTGCCTTTAAAAGAAAATGTTCCAAGGCAGTTTATATCATAAAGCTCTGCAAATTCATAACCGAAACCGAATGTTCCGGAGGCGGGAATTACGGGATTATCTAACTCAATACCGCAAAGATTTACGCTTAATCTTCCCATAAAATTTCCTCCTTTTTCATAACAGGTCCGTCTTTGCATATACGCTTATAACCGGTTATTGTTTTGCAACTGCAACCCATACAAGCGCCGAAACCGCAACCCATACGCTCTTCAAAACTCATTTGACCTTCTGTTTTTGCGGTTTTATATATTGCTTTAAGCATAGGTTCCGGACCGCAGGTGTAAAAATATGAATAGTCGGCAGGATAAGCATCGGTAACAAAACCTTTTACACCGTAACTGCCATCGGCTGTGGTAACAGTAACATTACAACCTAAATCTTTAAACTGTTGCTCATAAAAGATTTCACTTTCGGTATTAAAGCCCAATACAACCTCAACTGCTTTACCCTGCTCTTTTAATTTTTTTGCAAGCATATAAAGAGGAGGCACTCCTACACCGCCGCCTAAAAGCAACGGTTTGTCACCCGAAAGAGTTAAATCGTAACCGTTACCGAGTCCGGTTAAAACATCAAGTTTTTCGCCTTTAGTCATTTTTGACATCTGCTCTGTGCCGACACCGACAACCTTATAAACTATGGTAACGGTGTCATCGCTCTTATCGCAGACCGATATTGGTCTGCGAAGATAGAGACCGTCAAGTTTTATGTTGATAAACTGTCCGCAAGCGGTGATGTCGGATGTATCACCCGTAAGAATCATTTCATAAACATTTTCTGTTAATTTTTTATTTGATGATATTTCAAAAATACCTTGTTTCATCATAAACCTCTATGCGTCTATTGTAGATATTGTAAGGGTCGTTTCTTCAAGAACATCAAGAAGAACACGAACGGTATCAAGCGAAGTAAACATAGTTACATTATTTTCGGTTGCAAGACGGCGAATTTGCTGACCGTCGCTTGCCTGAACCGAGGCGCCGATATCCTTGGTATTTATAACATAAGCGATGTGCCCCTGTCTTATAGCATCGGGTATTTCATTCGGGTCGTCGCTTATCTTTTTCAAAATGTGTGTGCGAATTCCGTTTTCTTTTAAGAACTTGGCTGTGCCTGCTGTAGCCTGAATATTAAAACCAAGGTTATAAAAACGGCGAATGAGCGGTAAAGCCTCTGCCTTGTCTTTTTCGGCAATGGTAGCAAATACCGTGCCGTAATTTTGAAGATGAGTGCCCGAAGCCTGAAGTGCTTTGTAAAGCGCGCGGTTTAATTTGTCATCATAACCGATTGCTTCGCCTGTAGATTTCATTTCGGGAGAAAGGTATGCGTCAAGTCCCTTGATTTTGTTAAATGAGAATACCGGAACTTTTACATAATAACGGCTCTTTTCTTGCGGATAAAGGCAGAATATTCCCTGCTCTTTAAGCGATTTTCCGAGAATAATTTCGGTTGCAATATCGGCAAGCGAATAGCCGGTTGCTTTTGAAAGGAACGGCACCGTTCTTGATGAACGTGGGTTAACTTCAATTATATAAACATCATCGTTTTCATCAACAATAAACTGTATGTTAAAAAGACCGATTATGCCTATGCCGAGTCCTAATTTTTTGGTGTATTGTAAAATTGTTCCGCGAACCTTGTCAGAAACGCTGAATGTCGGATATACACTTATCGAGTCGCCCGAGTGAATACCTGTGCGTTCAACAAGTTCCATAATACCGGGAACAAACACATCGACACCGTCGCAAATTGCGTCAACCTCAACCTCTTTGCCCTGAATATATTTATCAACCAAAACAGGCTTATCAGCGTCAATTTCTACCGCTGTTTTAAGGTAGTGGCGTAACTGTTCTTCGTTGGCAACAATCTGCATTGCTCTGCCGCCAAGCACAAAGCTCGGACGCACAAGCACCGGATAACCGATTTCGGCAGCAGCCGCAACACCGTCTTCAATTTTGGTAACAGCCTTACCCTTAGGTTGCGGAATATTAAGTTCCTGCAAAATCTTTTCGAAACTGTCACGATTTTCTGCGCGTTCAATAGCTTCGCAGTCGGTGCCTATGATTTTAACTCCCCTATCCATCAAAGGCTGTGCTAAATTTATGGCTGTCTGTCCGCCTAAAGATGCAATTACACCTTCGGGTTGTTCAAAATCAATAATTGCCATAACATCTTCGGGGGTAAGCGGTTCAAAATAAAGTTTATCCGCAGTTGTATAGTCGGTAGAAACGGTTTCGGGGTTGTTGTTTATTATTATAGCCTCAAAACCCTCACGCTTGATTGTTTGAACGGCGTGAACTGTTGAGTAGTCAAACTCAACACCCTGACCTATACGGATAGGACCTGCGCCCAAAACAACAATCTTTCGCTTGTCGGTAAGGCGTGATTCATTCTTGCCTGTGTATGAAGAATAAAGATATGCTATATATTTGCCGGTATGCAGTGTATCAACCATTTTAAATATAGGAGTGATACCGTTTTGCTTACGCATTTTATAAATTTCGGTTTCGGGCATATTCCAAACTTTTGAAATATATTCATCTGAAAATCCCATTATTTTTGCATTTTTAAGAGTCTGAACATCGCCTATGTTATCTTTGACGGTCTTTTCCATATCAACGATGCGTTTAAACGATTCGATAAACAAAGGTGTTATTTTTGTAACTTCGTGAAGTTTTTGAACCGAACAACCGCGGCGCAACATCTCAAATACGGCATAAATATTATCATCCTGAAAATTGCTGATATATGACAAGATATCATCGTCTGACATACTATCAAATTTTGCAATATGGAAATGACAAACTCCGATTTCGAGCGAGCGCACCGATTTAAGCAAACATTCTTCAAGGGTTGAGCCTATGCCCATAACCTCACCCGTTGCCTTCATCTGTGTGCCGAGTGTGTTAGGCGCGTCGGCAAATTTATCAAACGGAAAACGAGGGAATTTTGCTACTATATAATCAAGGCTCGGCTCGATAGCGGCTGTTCCGCCTGCTACCGGTATATCTTCAAGAGCCATACCGAGCGCAATTTTTGCGGTAACGCGCGCAATGGGGTATCCGCTTGCCTTTGAAGCCAACGCCGAAGAACGCGATACGCGAGGGTTAACTTCTATAAGATAATACTCGCTTGAATACGGATTAAGCGCAAACTGAACATTACATCCGCCCTCTATTTTAAGCTCACGGATAATTTTTATTGCGCTGTCATTAAGCATTTTTAAATCGTGGTCATTAAGTGAAAGTATAGGCGCAACAACAGCCGAGTCACCGGTATGAACACCGACAGGGTCGATATTTTCCATACCGCATATTGTTATTGCGTGGTCATTTGAATCACGCATAACTTCAAATTCGATTTCTTTATAACCCTTAACGCTTTTTTCAATAAGAACCTGATGAACCGGTGAAAGTTTAAATGCATTTAAACCGATTTCTACAAGTTCTTCTTCGTTATTTGCAAAACCGCCGCCTGTTCCGCCCAAAGTAAAGGCAGGGCGAAGCACAACCGGATAGCCGATTTTTTGAGCTGCTTGTTTTGCCTCGTCAATGCTGTATGTAATCTCGGACGGAATAACCGGCTCACCGATAGATTCACACATTTCTTTAAAAAGTTCGCGGTCTTCGGCGCGTTCAATACTTTCGCTTGAAGTGCCCAAAAGTTCAACACCGCATTCTTTAAGAATACCCTTTTTTTCAAGTTGCATAGCAAGGTTAAGTCCGGTTTGACCGCCGATGCCCGGAACAATAGCGTCAGGACGCTCATAACGCAAAATCTTTGCAATATATTCAAGAGTAAGCGGTTCCATATATACTTTGTCCGCAATAGATGTGTCGGTCATTATTGTAGCGGGGTTTGAGTTACAAAGAATAACCTCATAACCCTCTTCTTTAAGCGCTAAACATGCTTGTGTTCCGGCATAGTCAAACTCTGCCGCCTGACCGATTACTATAGGACCTGAACCTATAATCAATACTTTTTTAATATCTGTTCGTTTTGCCATTGCATTTTCCTCCTGAATAT
>JAXJVR010000039.1:0-9856 GCA_036308405.1 Acutalibacteraceae bacterium | reverse complement strand
TGGTTATGATGACCTTTGCAAAACTTATGCCGATGCCGCAAAAGCTATTGAAACGGGTCTTGAACAGAATGCAATAGTTACAAACGAAAAAGGCGAACGCAAAATAGTTCACGGCTGGGGCGATAAAATCAGCTACAAAGTAGGCTCTTGGTGCGACCCCGACGGTGCTTCAAGATACAGCCTTACATCAAATTCTTTCTGGGCAATCACAAAATTCTTAAAACGCGACCCATCGCTTAAAGAGTCGATTATGAACTGTATAAACGCAGTTTCGTCAAAATACGGTCTTAAAACATTTGATGTTCCGTTCCCCGCCGACTGCAAAGGTGTCGGACGCATAGCCGCTATTGTTCCCGGCACTTACGAAAATTCCTGCGCGTATGCTCATTGCAGTCTTTTCGGCACAATGGCTTTGTTTGAAATGGGCGAAAGCAAACGCGCTTGGGAAGAAATCTTGAAAACCGCGGTTATTACTCATGATAATTGCACTATGTCTACCTTTGTAATGCCTAACTCTTACTGCGAAAACGCCGAATACGGCATGGATGGCGAATCTATGGGCGACTGGCACACCGGTTCGGGCGCTGTGCTTGCTAAAGAGACGGTTCGTTACGGTTTCGGTATCTACCCCGACCTTGACGGTGTTCGTATACAAACAGCCGAGTATTTCCCTGCAAAATCAGGTGAAATTACCGTCAATGTAAAAGACTCTGAAATTGCCCTTATTTACGAAAACAAAAATAACGGTAAACGCACCGCAGAAATCATCGGCGCTGACGATTACAGCGAAAGTTTTGACGATATGATGAATATTCCGGTATATTATTTGCCGAAAGAAAAAATGGGCAAAAAAATAACCGTAAAAATCTGCGACTGAATCAAAAAAGCATTGCCGACTTTAAACAGTCGGCAATGTCGTTTTTAATGTTTTTATCTTATTAAAACTGAAAATTGGCATACACGCTTAAATTTTAAATTTAATTCTCTTGACTTAAATAGTTTTAATTGATATAATTACTTAGCAACTTAATTTTGCTGGAGTAGCGCAGTTGGTAGCGCAACTGATTCGTAATCAGTAGGTCGTGGGTTCAAGTCCCATCTTCAGCTCCAAATATTCAAGTTCTTTTTAGAGTTTGAATATTTTTTATAAAGCAATATACAAATTATATTGCTTTTAATTTTTTTATATGCTAAAATCAAACTCAAGGCGGTGATAGTTTTATATGGCTAAAAATTTGACAATGCGTTATTTTAAACCGGCTGAAAACTCGCTTGACGGTTGGGAAAGATACTCCCTGCCTATCGGCAACGGTTATTTCGGTGCAAGCGTTTTCGGCGGAACAGATACCGAAAGAATACAGTTTACAACCAACACATTTGCAAACAACTATGAAAACGGCGGAGTTTCTGATTTCGGCGAAGTATTTATTGATTTTAAACATCAAAATGTAACCGATTATGAACGCGGACTTAAACTTGACACAGGTGTAGTATATGCAAAGTATAATACAAACGGCATATCCGTTGTGCGTGAAGCATTTACAAGCTACCCCGACAAAGTTTTTGCTTACAAAATAAAAAGCGATAAAGCAACAAATGATTTTGATGTTCGCCTTGAAATACCGTTTCTTAACGAACGCCCCGTAGAACAGGGCGGAAGAACCGGCAATGTAACGGTAGAAAACGGCGTATTGGTTATGCGCGGAACATTACCGTCACGCGAACTTATTTTTGAAGCGCGGCTTGCCGCAATTACCGACGGCGAGGTCATATCAAACGCTGACAGCATAACGGTTAAAAATGCTACCGAAACGGTGCTTTTATATACGCTTGACACCTCTTACAAGCTTTGCCCCGAAGTATTTTTAGACGGCTTTCATAAAGCGCTCGGCGCAGACCCACACGATACCGTTACCGAATGTCTTGACAAAGCTGTAAAACTCGGGTGGGATAAGCTTTATAAAAATCATACCGCCGATTACTGTGAACTGATAGGCAGAGTGTCATTTGATTTGGGCGGAACAGATAACGGCGAGAGCACCGAAGATTTGCTTAAATCTTATCAAAACGGCAATTATGAGCCGTATCTTGAAGAACTTTATTATGCTTACGGCAGGCACTTACTTGTTTCATCATCGCGCGAAGGCACACCGCCCGCTTCTTTGCAGGGTGTATGGACCGCGCACGATAAATCACCGTGGACCTGCGGTTTTTGGCACAATATAAATGTGCAAATGAATTATTGGCCCGCTTTTAACACAAATCTTGCCGAAACATTTAAAGCCTATGCAGGTTATTGGCAAAATTATCAAAAACAAGCCTGCATAAACGCGTCAAATTGGGTTAAGGCAAAAAACCCAGAAAACTATAAAGACGGCGAGGGCGAATGCGGCTGGATTATAGGCACAGGCGCGTGGATGTATCAGGTAGAGGGCGTAAACCCAAATACCCACTCGGGTCCCGGAACCGGCGGTTTGACCACGAAAATGTTTTGGGATTATTATGATTTTACCCGTGACGAAGATATACTTCGCAAATACTCATACCCCGCTATTCACGGTATGTCAAAATTTTTAACAAAGTGCGTAAGAAATTATGACGGAAGATATTTGTGCAGTTTTTCGGCTTCACCCGAACAGATACTTTCGGGTTCGTGGGTTACAAACCATGAAAATCAGCAGTATTATCACACCGTGGGTTGCGCTTTTGACCAACAGTTTATATATGAAAATGCCGTTGATGACCTTAAATGTGCCGAAGCGCTCGGTGAAAGTGATGAAACCACTGCAAAAGAAAAAGAGATTCTTGACGCATTAGGACCTATTCAAATCGGATACAGCGGTCAAATAAAAGAATACGATGAAGAACATTTTTACGGTGAAATCGGCGAAGCCCACCACCGACATTTGTCTCAACTTGTAGCGCTTACACCGGGCAGTATAGTTACGCACAGCACACCTGCTTGGCTTGACGCCGCAAAATTAACGCTTGAAATGCGCGGAGACCAATCTACCGGTTGGGCTTTGGCGCACAGGCTTAATGCATGGTCACGCGTAGGCGACGGTAATCACGCATATTTGTTACTTAACAATCTTTTGCGCGAACGCACACATCCTAACCTTTGGGATGTGCATCCGCCTTTTCAGATTGACGGCAACTTCGGCGCTACGGCAGGTATGACCGAAATGGTGCTTCAAAGCCATGAGGGTTATGTGTCACTTTTGCCTGCAATACCTGACGCTTGGAAAAATATATCTTTCAGCGGTCTTGTAGCACGCGGTAACTTTACCATTGACTGTGAATACAAAAACGGTATTGTCAGTTTTTGCCGAGTTAAATCGGGTTGCGGCGAGCAATTTATTTTGCGTTATGACGGCATAACCGACAAAACAACGGTTAAAAATTCAAAGGGCGAAAAGATTGCTTTTGAAAGAAACGGTGAATATATTAAATTTGATACGGCAAAGAATGAAAGTTATATTATTGAAAACTTTGCCGCTGTAACCAAACGTCAAACTGTTAAAAACCTTACTGCCGAGTGGACGGATAACGGTGTGAAACTTAACTGGAACTCTTGCGGTAAAAAATGCGCCGTTTACAGAGCCGTTAAAAACGATAGCAATTATAAACTGCTTACAACAACCGAAAAAGACGAGTTCTGCGACACCGATTATAACAGCAACCGGCGTGAAAGAATAACATATAAGGTTGTTATATGCGATAACGGCTTTAACGAAAGCTCTTTAGGCACTCTTGCAACGGTTAACCCTGCTACCGAGCTTGAAAAAGAGCGTTACGCTTATAAGTTTAAAATAAACAATAAACTTTATTGATTTATATTTACATAAAAACACAAACCGCCTAAAATAAGGCGGTTTGCTGTTTTTTATTCTTCTACAAAAAGCACGGCGTAAACACCGGGTCCGACATGCGTTCCTATGGTAGAACCTACCTGCAATCTGTCGGCTATATCATATCCGTTTTCGCGAAGTTTGGATTCAAGCGCTTCGCAATTTTCGGTTCCGCTTGTATAAAGCGAATATATCGGAAAAGCGGGGTTTATTTTGTGTGACTTAACCTTGTCTAAAATATAATTCATAGCCCTTATTTTTCCGAGACACTTACCTATCGACTCGACCTTGCCTTCGCTTACGGTGATAATCGGCTTAATGCCGGCAATTTCACCGACTGTCGCAGACGCGCGGCTGAGTCTGCCGCCCTTGTATAAATATTCAAGTGTGTCAACACCGGCAAAAACCTTGATTTTTGATTTAAGGTTTTCGCATTTTTGAGCTATTTCTTCTGCCGAAACACTCTGATTTATCAAATCGCGGGCGTAGCGTGCTAAAATACCTATTAAATGTGTAGCGCCCAATGTGTCAACAACATAAATGCCGTCATAATCGACCATATCTTTAGCAATAAGCGCACCCTGATAAGTTCCGCTTAACTGTGAAGATAAGCACAAATATATAAGTTCATCACCGTCTGCCTTGATTTTTTCGAATATTTCGACAAACTGTTGCGGTGAAGGCTGTGATGTGCGCGGAAATTCTTTTGCATTTTTTTGCAGCTCGTAAAATTTATCCGCATCCAAATCTATGCCGTCGGCGTATTCAACGCCGTCGATATTTACGGTAATCGGCACAAACAAATCATAAATACCGTCTTCTTTTCGGCAGTCAGATGCCGAGTCTACAAGTATCTTTATCATAACAATTATTTCTCCTTTAATTCGCTTTGCGGACATGTTTTATATCCTGCATTCGATAATTTTTCAACTATTTTTATAAATTCTTTTGTATCGTCTTCGCCTATAATATCTATTATTCTTTCAGCCACTTTAACCGAGCCGTTATGAACCGACAAAAACACATCAAGATTTTCTTTAACGCATTTTACAAACTTTGTTCGGCGGTCAGCAGTGCCCTTTTGGTATGTAATAAGTCCCTTGCTTTGAAGTTCGCCTAACGTTCGGTTTACAAGCGATTTGAGCATTCCGGTCTCTTTTATAATGTCTTTAATAGATGTAAGCCCCTCGCCGTCGGCAAGATATCTGTTATAAAGCGCCAGCATAACAATAGCCTCATTATATTTAAGCCCTACCGTAATTCTGCTGTTTTTTACAAGTCCCGAAAGTTTTACCCACGATAATATAAGCTGATTTTCAAGTTTTGTATCCTCTTGCGTAATATCACCGCCTTAACACAAAAATAGTTCACAATGTGAACTATTTTATATTTTACAACATTTAACCCTATTTGTCAATATATAAAAATCCACGCGCAACAGAATATTGCTGATGCGCGTGGATTTTTTATAAAATATTTATTATACCTTAAATTATGCTTTTTTAAGAGCAAGAGCCTGCTTTGCTTTTTCTGCGATATTAACTGCGCGAAGACCGAATTCATCAAGCAATTTAACAGCAGGACCCGAATGACCGAATGTATCATTAACACCGAGTTTTACAACCGGAACGGGAACGGTTTCACATACAACCTCGCTTACTGCAGAGCCGAGACCACCGATTACCGAATGTTCTTCTGCCGTAACTATAGCGCCGGTTTCTTTTGCGGCTTTGATTATAATATCGCGGTCAATAGGTTTGATTGTAGCCATATTTACAACGCGTGCGTTAATACCCTCGGCTTTAAGCATATCATGAGCCTGAAGTGCCTCATTAACCATAAGACCGGTAGCAACAATTGTAACATCATTGCCTGTGCGGAGTTCTGTGCCCTTGCCGATTTCAAACTTATAGCTATCATCAAATATAACCGGAACCGCAAGTCTGCCGAAACGCATATAAACCGGACCGTCACATTCAAACGCAGCGCGAACAGCCATTTTTGCCTCGGTATCGTCAGCGGGGTTTATAACCGTCATACCGGGTATTGTGCGCATAAGCGCAATATCTTCGTTACACTGGTGTGTAGCGCCGTCTTCACCTACCGATATACCTGCGTGTGTAGCGCCGATAATAACATTAAGGTGGGGATAACCTATAGAGTTGCGCACCTGTTCAAATGCTCTGCCTGCGGCAAACATAGCAAACGAGCTTACAACTACCTTTTTGCCTGTAGCGGCAATACCTGCCGCAATGCTCATCATATTTTGTTCTGCAATTCCGCAATCGTAAAAACGTTCGGGATATGCTTTTTTAAACTTGCCTGTTTGTGTTGCTGCCGCAAGGTCAGCGTCCATTACAATAAAATCATCGCGCTCTGCGCCGAGCTCTACCAAAGCCTCACCGAAAGATGCGCGTGTTGCAACTGTTTTAATTTCTGACATTATTAGCCGCCTCCTTAATTTAACGCAGCAAGTGCCGCATTAAGCTCTGCCATAGCAATTTCATACTGTTCGTCATTAGGTGCAGAGCCGTGCCAATTAACAGCATTTTCCATAAACGATACGCCCTTGCCCTTTACCGTTTCTGCAACTATTGCAACCGGCTTATCTACGGTTTTTGCCTCTGCCAAAGCAGATTCTATGGCATCAAAATCATTACCGTTAATTGTAATAACATGCCAACCGAAAGCCTCAAACTTTTTGTCAACCGGCTTTGCGCTGTTTACCTCATCAATAGTGCCGTCAATTTGAAGGTTATTAAGGTCGATAAACGCAGTAAGATTTGAAAGTCCTTTATTTGCCGCAAACATAGCAGCCTCCCAAACCTGACCTTCTTCTATTTCACCGTCACCGAGTATGGTGTAAACATTGTAGTTATCGCCGAAATGCTTTGAAGAAAGCGCCATACCTACAGCCGCTGATATACCCTGTCCCAAAGAGCCTGTTGACATATCAACGCCGGGGATATGCTTCATATCGGGGTGACCCTGAAGAATTGAGCCGATATGACGCAGGGTAAGAAGTTTGTCGGTAGAAAAGTATCCGCGGTTTGCAAGTGTTGAATAAAGTGCAGGAGCCGCATGACCTTTTGAAAGAACAAATCTGTCGCGCTTGGGGTCCTTGGGATTTTCAGGGTCGATATTCATCTCTTTAAAATAGAGATATGTCAATATCTCCGCAATAGAGAGTGAACCGCCCGGATGACCTGATTTTGCCGCGTGAACGCCCTCGATTATGCCGATGCGCACTTTGTAAGCGGTTTGCTCTAATTGTTTTTTAGTAATTGCATCCATTTTTTATTTTCCTTTCGGTAAGATAGTCTATAAATTCGGCAACTGCGCCGTTCTTTGCTTCACATACAACTTTTTTTGCAACAGCCTTAACTTCATCGGGTGACTCGGCAAGCGCCGCGCCAACATCGGCAATTTTAATCATTTCAAGGTCATTATAGTAATCGCCTATCGCAAACAAATTGCCCTTGTTGATGTTTAAAATTTTGCAAAGTTTTACAAGCGCTGTTGCTTTTGAAACGCCTTTCGGAACATGCTCATAGTAATAGCGCCTTCTGCCGTCAATAACGGCGGTGGTATCTACAAACTGTGAGTTGTGTTTACAACGCGAAATCGTTTGTTTTACGGTTTTTGCCTCATCGTCATTTGCAAACAGATAAAGCACCTTGTTCCAATTATACCTCAAAGCGCTTTCATAATCAAGCGACAATGCGTCAAGATTTTCATATTTTTCGTGGTCTACCGTTTCGGTATTAGAATTTACAACCAACACCTGTTTTCCGCTGTGAATTTCAACACCTACGGTAGGGCACGCCTCAAGCACACACTTTACTATGTATCGGTCTTCGCTCGGAACAAACTCTTCATACAAAGCCGTTTCTTTGCTGAAATCATATATCATACTGCCGTTGGCAACTATAGAAGGTGAAAGATTTTTTATTCGCGAAGTAACGGTTGAAACCGCGCCTACGGTTCTGCCCGTAGAAAGTGAAAAAGCGCCGCCCTCGCTTATAAAAAACTCTATCGCTTTAACATTTTCAGGCGGTAAATAATCGCTTATCAGCAGCGTGCCGTCTATATCGCACGCAAGCAGACAATTTTCAAATAAACCCATTTTAACCTCTGCACTTGTTTAAAAATTTTGTAAAATATTCAGGCAAATCACTTGTAAATTCCATATATTCGTGTGTTTCAGGGTGAATAAAACCTAATTTTCGCGCATGCAGGCATTGCCCCGAAAGTTCGGTTATAACCTTGCGCGGTCCGTAGACTTCATCCCCTGCAACAGGATGACCTATAGAAGCCATATGAACCCTTATTTGATGTGTTCTGCCCGTTTCTAATCGAAGTCTTATATGCGTAAAACCGTTAAGCCGTTCTATAACCGTGTAATGCGTGACGGCGTTCCTGCCGCCTGAAACGATTGCCATTTGTTTACGCTTTACGGGGTGCCTTGCAATAGGCGCATCAACCGTTCCGCTGTCATTTTTTAAAATGCCGTAAACTATCGCTTCATATTCACGCGTCATAGAATGTTCTTTTATTTGCTCTGCCAAAAAGTTATGGGCACTGTCATTTTTTGCAACAACAAGCAAGCCGCTTGTATTTTTATCTATTCGATGAAGTATACCGGGACGCATAACGCCGTTTATGCCCGACAGACTGTTACCGCAATGATAAAGTATAGCGTTTACAAGCGTTCCGCTGTAGTTGCCTGCGGCAGGATGCACCACCATATTTTTAGGCTTGTTAACAACCAAAAGGCAGTCATCTTCATAAATTATGTCAAGCGGTATATTTTCGGGTTCTGCCGTATACTCTTTAGGACTCGGAACGGTTAAACTGATTTTATCGCCGTTTTTAAGTTTAGTGTTTTTAGAAACGGCTTTTCCGTTTACCGTAACATTGCCCTGCTCGATTAAATTTACCGCATAAGAACGCGTAATATCTGCATTTTCTGCTAAATACACATCAAGACGGCGGCTTTCGCCGTCGTCAAATATAAGTTCAGTCTTCTTCATTTTTTTGTGATTGTTCGTTTTCTGAAGCCGCCTGCTGTATAGAAATGCGCTTTTGCTTTTGCTCGTCAACAAGTCCTTTTAAGAAATAGAAAATCAAAAGGCACGCGCCCACAACAACAGCGCAGTCGGCAATATTAAACACGGGAAATGTCGGCCAAAATTCAAAATGTAAAAAGTCTATGACATTACCGCCTCTGAATATGCGGTCTATCATATTGCCGACTCCGCCCGAAAGCACAAGTATTATTGCCCAGAACATAAGCTTGTCTTTAACACCGTATTTAAGAAGCAGCGCCAGACACACAAGCATTACAACTATTGTAACCGACAGCAAAAGCCATGTGTAGCCGCCGAGCATACCCCATGCGCCGCCGTCATTATGAATATATGTTATGTCTAAAAAGCCGGGCAAAAACTCATAAGATTTTGCCATTTCAAAATGACCCGAAACATAAACTTTTGTAAACTGGTCGGCAAGCAGAACAAAAATGCCCGTCACCGCCGCTAAAATATATGATAGCAAAAATTGTCACTCCTAAAATTACTCTTGGTCAAATTCTTCTTCGTTATCTTCTGCATCCGACTCTAAATCAAATTGGTCCGCATTTATAACAAAACCTGTCTGTTCTTTGCGCTTTGTATCAGCCTCTGCTTTTACAGGTTCGGGCTTTACAGCGCTTTCTTTGGGTTGACTGTTTTTATTTTTTATAAACTCTCTTATATCCGGAACAGTTTCAAAATTCATAGAAACCGCTTTTGCAAGTTCCTGCGGGTCCGAAGGAACGCTGTCAGGCAGAGAAGACAAAAGTTCAAGGTGCTCTTTATATTTGTTGGTAATTTCAGCCTTAAATGCGGCAATTTCAACCTTCATCTTGTCAAACAAGGCTTGCTGACGGTCTATGCTGTCCTGTGTAGCTTTTTCAACTGCCGCCTGCTTTTGCTCGGCATTAGAAATTATAACCTCAATATCGT
>JAXJVR010000038.1:0-3437 GCA_036308405.1 Acutalibacteraceae bacterium | reverse complement strand
GTTCCGGACAAAAAAAATCACCGTTTTGCAAAAGACGGTTTCACTTACAGAACGGCATATTTTGAAGATTACAACGGTGAATATTATAAAATTACCATTTCTGTTGGCAATAATGGAAATGTAGCAACCGTATACAATGTAGGCAAAATAAAAAAAGACGCGCTGCCGAATGGTAATATTAAAACCATTTTGCGTGGGTCAAAGCCCAACAGCTCGTCTTTCGAAGAAAGTATAGCACCTTCAGCTAAAAAAATAGCCGTTGTGGGGTCAAAGCCCCTTGATGCAACACTTTCCAAGGACAGTATATCACCTCTTCCTGAAAATGTCAATTATTCAATTTCCGGCGATAGCGAGGGAACGCAATTATCCAAAGGTCAGCAAGAGTATTTTAAGAACAGCAAGGTTGTTGACGACAACGGCAATCTTACCCTAACCGAACCGGATATAGACTTGATAGAAATATCGGAAGAAACTAAATTTTTAAGCGGTATGAACGGAAAAGATTTAAGCAAGGCGCAGATGCATATACTGGATTTGGCAAAAGCACTTGATAGCGATTTGAGTATTGAATTTGCAGATGGATTAGAGTCGGACGGAATGTATATCCGCAGTCAAAATAAGATACTTATTAAGTCGGATATCAGTGTGGTAAGAATGTATGGGATAGTGTTTAAGCACGAAATGATGCATCATTTTGAAACCAAAAAGCTATATGACAAATTCTTTAATTACTGCTTTAACAATAGCGTTGTATTTGAAAAGTATATACATACCGAATTAAAAAAAGAAAATCCAAATATAGAAATAGAAAACGAAACACGCGAAAGCGTGTTTAATTTTTATACCGAATATAAATATAACCAATATAAAAACTGTGATGCTATATCTGAAATTGACCGAGAGAGATTTACATATGAAAATGCACAGCAAGTTATTGTTGCAGATTTCTTTGCAAATGTATTATTTAAGGGCAAAGAAAACGGTGACGGTGTATTAAAAGCGTTAGCGAATAATGACTATGATGAACTTATGAGCATTGCGGACAGTGAATCGGCACTGCTTGAACTTAAGCAAAAGGAGCCAAAACTACTTGAAAAGATAGCACAGTGGTTTAAGGATATGATAAACAAACTGCGCGGTTGGGCGGCAGGTGATACAGTTGTAAGTGACCTTGTGAGAGAACTTGACTATCTCGAAAACTTGATGAAAGATGTTTATTGGTCGAAAGATAGTAAAGAATCTTTAATGCCGAAAGAAAATGATATAAAAAACAGTATCAAGAAAATTTCATCTATGCAATACTCTGAACAACTTTATCAAATTGAAAAGAAAACAATGAACGGTAGCAACTCGTTATATATAGGGATGCCGAGCAAACATTTACAATCCGTAGGTTTTTCAAATTATCCGTTTGTGATGAATCAGAGCGATTACAGAAAATCAAGAAGAAAAGAAGCAAACAACAAGCACTATTCTTCTCACGCGGTGCCATTTGAGTTTTTTGAAAAAATGCCGCAATATATGGCTGATGCACCAATGCTTGTTGACAACGGTGAAAAAGTATCTGTTATAACAGAACATTTGATGAATGATACTAAAGGAGAAAAATCGTATGTTATAGTGGGTGTTTTAGCAAATCAAACAATGGAAAAAGATAATGTGAATCTGGTTAAAAGTGTATATCCGTTGGATGATTTTGTTTCTATAATAACTGTTGCCGCAGAGAACGGTAAGCTGATTATTGCAAATAAAAACAAGGCTGAGCAAATGCTTGCCACCATAGGCATTCAACCTGCCGAGGTGTCACGCATAGTCAACCTTGCTAAGATGAGTTTAGCACAAAAATATAGTGATGTCAAGTATTCAATCAATGATGATGTGCGGTTTTTGAAAAGAGATAACAATGAAATGACGGATGAGAATTATTATAGATTGTTATCCAAAAAGCCAATAAATGTATCTAAAGGAATAAAGGCAAAAATAGGTCAACAACGCATTAATCGATATGCAAATATGTCTGATGAACAGGTTCCTAATATTGATTTTTTTAGGGTTGCAGATTATAATAAAATAAATGTAGCTTATAAATACACGGTAAGAAACGATGGAAAAAACTATTTTACAGTCATAAAAAAGCAACAGATAAAACCCGATAGCATTCCTAAAAATCTTAATATAATTATTCAGGAGGAATTAGAAAGTGAGAGAGTTAATAAGAGAGTTAATAAATCACGAAATGGACGAAACAACAATTTATTCGATAATAATGTTTTTAGAAACGGAACAAAACTTCAAAATAATGACACACTGGTTGAGAGAGGTGAACAATCCAACCAAAAACGATATAATGCTCAAAGCATATCTAATATCGGAAGAGGAGTAAATAACTTAGACCGTGAATACTTTACGGCAGCTGAAAATGTCAAGAGGTCAGACCGATATTGGTATCCTGATATGTCTAAATCAGAACTTGCTTATGTGAGGGAAAGAGCAGCATACGAGCTTGAAAATTCTGATAATTATATAGACAGTGAGAATAAATGGTTGTATGATAAAAAAAGCGGGAACCCATTTTTTGCCCTTTACAGCACAGCGGATGAAGCAGACCCGACTGTTTTGTATGCTTGCAAGGGGACAAGAGCAGAGTTTGAATACCGACTTTTTAGTGAATATATATTGCAGGAGAAAAATACAAATGGGAATATTTACTCAAGCACAAAAACTGTTGATAGATTACTTGATTTCCTTGAAGATTTCAAGGGCAAGCGGACTGTATATAGTGGGAATACTGTGGGAAGAAGCAGCAACAATGGAAATGTTGGAATATATAGCAGAAACTCGAGAAACAGACCCAGCGAAGCTTTACTCAATTGCTTGCGAAATATCCGAGAGATACAAGAACGAAACGGAAGAATAAAACTATTCGACCAAGACTCCAAAGGTCAGCAAGAATATTTTAATAAAAACAGTGTTTTTGCTGAAAGCCGTGCAAAGACACAAGCACAACAAAGCCTTGATAAATTAAATGCAAAATACGGTAAAGCATTAACCATACAAGGTGAGTTTGACGATTCTGTTATTGATTATGAAAGCACCGGTGCAGAGGACAAAGTGGAATGGAAATCACTTGCACCTACGCAGAAACAAGCCATTACCTTTTTGAAAGGCTTTTCAAAAGCAACCGGTGTAAACATTAAATTGGTGCAAAGTGAGATTGTTGAGGGGGTAAGAAAAGGTGCAAACGGCAGTTATAACCCAAATACTAATACTATTGAAATAGATGTGTATGCCGGCAGAATTGATGCAGATGCTTTAACAGATGCTATTATACCTACACTTTCTCACGAACTAACTCATTGGATGAAAGACAAAGCACCCGAATTGTATCGCAAGATTGACGAACTTGTCTTTAAATCCTTAACGGAAAGCGGTAAGTT
>JAXJVR010000037.1:0-6910 GCA_036308405.1 Acutalibacteraceae bacterium | reverse complement strand
TTGGGGTGTCGTCAAGCGGTAAGACACAGCACTTTGACTGCTGCATGCGTAGGTTCGAATCCTGCCACCCCAGCCAGAAAAAGCACTTGCGTAAGCAAGTGCTTTTTCACTGATGTTTGCCTTTGGCAAATGATGTTGGCTACGCCAATGATGTTTTCTGCGAAAATGATGTAGCTATGTTAATAATTTGGGGCAAACATCGCATCATTTTGCAGAGAAAACGCAATACATCATATCGCGCAAGCGATACATTATTTTTATGTAGTAATTCAAAATTATATGCATAAATGTCAAAAATATCTTTTCTGTAGACTATTGACTAATAAGACCGAAAATGAAGGTTTTTCTCCTTTTTCGGTCTTTTATTTATATACTTTAATTTTTTGCCTCATAAACCAAGTTTAAAACTTTACAAATATTGCAACCTAATCTATAATTTGGGTGGTAGTATAGTGAAAGGGCTCTTTAAAATAATTTTAGGCGGTGAATCAGTGGAAGATAAAAAAATTGTGGACCTATATTGGTGCAGAGATGAAAAAGCTTTAACGGAAACAGCTAAAAAATACGGAAAATACTGCTTTACAATCGCATTTAATATCCTTACAAATTCTGAAGATGCCGAAGAATCTGTAAATGATTCATATCTTAATGCGTGGAACAGTATGCCGCCGCACCGACCGGAAATGCTCTCAACATTTTTAGGAAAAATAACAAGATTTATAAGTCTTAAAAGATGGAGACAAAGAAATACACAAAGAAGAGGCAGCGGAGAAATTGCTATTGCTTATGAAGAGTTGTCTGAATGTATACCGTCAAAAACAAATATATACGAAACACTTGAAACTCGGGAAATAGCAAAAATTGTCGATTTGTTTCTTGACGAATTGCATATAACAGAGCAAAAAGTTTTTGTGTGCCGTTATTGGTATTTTGACAGCATCTCATGCATTGCAAAACAATTCGGTTTCAGTGAAAGCAAAGTTAAATCTATGTTACACAGAACCCGAAAGAAACTGAAAAACAAATTATTAAAAGAAGGTGTAATTATATGAAAAATGATAAATTAGTTGATGCCATAGGTATGATATCCGATGATAAAATTGAAAATGCAAAAGCACCGTCCGCAAAAATATATAAATTTTATTATAAAAAAGCATTTGCTATAGCCGCAATAATTATATTATGCTTGACGATTTCGTTTCCCGTGATGTCGGCAACCGTTGAACCGGTGTATCAAATCGTGTATAAAATTTCTCCATCGCTGGCACAAAGTTTAAAACCGGTGCGGTTGACCAGCATAGATAATGGAATAAAAATGGAGGTTGTGTCTGCTGCAATTTACGAAAATGAAGCTGTGATATATATTTCTTTACAAGATTTAACCGACCAAAACCGTATTGACGAAACTACCGATTTATTTGATAGTTATCGCATAAACCGTGCATTTGATTCATCGGCATCGTGCAGCATGGCTTTTTTTGACAACGAAACTAAAACGGCAACTTTTCTGATTACAATAAGTCAATGGAATGATAAAAAGATTGACGGTGATAAAATTACATTTTATTTCACACAATTTTTAAGCAGCAAAAGTAAGTTTGACGGAAAACTGACAGAACTTAATTTATCAAACATATCCGAAGCAACACAAACACAACAACCTAAATCGTTTCGCGGCGGCAGCGTAGAAAATTCAGATTATGAGAGTCGTTATGATATAAAGTATTTAGTGCCGCTAAAAGACGGAATCTATTCTCCCGTTGACGGCGTAACAATAACAAATATAGGCTTTGTTGATAATAAACTTCATATTCAACTGTATTTTGAAGATATTTTATCTTACGATAATCACGGATATATAAATATGATTGATAAAAACGGAAATGAAGCCAAAAGTTTTCATATTTCTTTTTGGGATGATGAAACAATCGGTAGTTATCAAGAAATTATATATGATATATCTCCTAAAGAAATTTCAAACTATGATGCGTATGGAAATTTTGTTACTTGCAAAAATTTAAACGAAGGATATTGGCAGGTTACCTTTCCGCTTGAAAATATGAAATAGTTAAAATTATTTAATTTTATTGCTTACAGAAGCATAATTTTTGCTGACGATAATTATTGATATTCATCCTATCCGGTTAACTTACAACAGCAAAAAACTCCTCGAATAAGGCATTTCGGGGAGTTTTTTGCAACACGGTAACTTGACGGTTATTATTCTTCTTTTAAATTCTCATAATTTTCAATAAAGCTATGTTTTTCGCCGCTGTCGCTGTCGCGCCAACCCGGTATTGTAGCCATATTAACATTGTGCAGACTGCGAAAAATGTTATTGTCGGCATCGGGATTTGTTTGTCTTAAAGTTTTTACAAGTTGCTTCATTTCTTGTCGCTTTGAAAGTTTTTCATCTTCGGCGCTGTCAGCCGTAAATTTGCACGCACAGCGCAAAAAATGCAAATCGTTATAGTTTGCCCAGGAAATAACATCGCGCTCTTTTACCTTATAAAGCGGACGAATAAGCTCCATACCCTCAAAGTTAGTGCTGTGAAGTTTTGGTAGCATTGTTTTAATCTCTGATGAATAAAGCATACTCATAAGCAATGTTTCGATAACATCGTCAAAATGGTGTCCTAAAGCGATTTTGTTACAGTCCAAAGACTTTGCCTTGGCATACAGCGCTCCGCGTCTCATACGCGCACACAGATAACACGGCGAACCGCCTGCGGAATATGCAACATCAAAAATATCACTTGTAAATATTTCGGCGTCAATGCCCAATGTTTTAATATTTTCTTCTATAAGTTCTCGGTTTTTAGGCGCATAACCGGGGTCCATAACTATATATTTAAGTTCAAAAGGAACTTCGCTGTGGCGTCTTAATAACTCCATACATTTTGCAAGCAGCATTGAATCTTTACCGCCCGAAATGCAAACCGCGATTTTGTCATTTTCTTTAATCAGTTCATACTCTTGCACAGAGCCGATAAAGCCGTTCCATATTGTTTTGCGGTATTTTTTAATAATACTGCGTTCAATTTGTTCTTTTCTTTCAAGCTGACGAGCCAAAATATCACCTACAAAAAAGTCGTTACCTATATTATATAGGCAACGACTTTTAATTTCAACAACTAATTATGCGGACTTTTTGTTAACAACCAATTTAATAACAAATAATGTCGCAACGGTAACCGCTGCAAATAACGGCAAAACTATAAACCAGTTTTGAACAAATCCCGAAACAATATACGCTACAAATGATATACCTGCAACGGTAAGTGAATACGGCAACTGTGTTTGAACATGGTTAATGTGGTTACATTGTGCGCCTGCCGAAGACATAATGGTTGTATCTGAAATCGGTGAGCAATGGTCACCGCAAACCGAACCTGCAAGACAAGCCGACATACCGATTATACCAAGCGGACTTCCAACCGGGAATATCGCAAGAACAATAGGGATAAGTATGCCGAAAGTACCCCACGAAGTACCGGTAGCAAACGAGATACCACAGGCAACAACAAATATAATAGCGGGTAAAAAATTATGCAACGAACCTGCATTTGCCAATGAATTTTCAACAAATGTGCTTGAATCCAAAAGACCGGTCATACTCTTAAGTGATGTTGCGAGCGTAAGAATAATAATAGCGGGAACCATTGCATTAAAGCCTTTGGGTATGCAAGCCATTGCCTGTTTAAATGTAACAAGACGACGGGCGATAAAATATATCATAATTATTACAAGTGCAATCAATCCGCCCCAGGGAAGCGCTACGGTAGCGTCAGTATTACCGAATGCTTCAGCAAAACTCATACCGCCGCCCTGACCGATTTTGTAAAGAGCATAAACACAAATAACTATAAGGGCAATTATCGGCAAAACAAGGTCTATAACGCGGGCCTTTGGTTTGTCAAGAACCTCTTCTTCGTCATATTCGACTTCATCTTCGTCTTTAACTTCACCGCCAAATGTGAACAAATCACCGTTTAAAGCGTTCTTTTCATGCAAACGCATTGGACCGTAATCAAATTTCATAAGCGTTAATGCAATAATAAAGACAAATGTTAAAAGTGAATAGAAATTAAATGGAATTGCCGAAATAAAAAGCGAAAGACCGTCTTGACCTTCGGGCACATATTCAGAAACTGCTGCAGCCCAAGAAGAAATAGGTGCAATCATACAAATTGGTGCTGCGGTAGCATCAATAAGATATGAAAGTTTAGCACGCGAAATTTTAGCCTTATCGGTTACGGGGCGCATAACTGCACCTACGGTCAAACAGTTAAAGTAGTCATCAATAAAAATAAGCACACCGAAAGCAAAAGTAGCAAGTGCGGCGCCTACCTTTGTCTTAACATGTTTAGCAGCCCAGTTACCAAAAGCCTGTGAACCGCCCGCATTATTAAGCAACGCCACAATAATACCAAGCACTACGAGGAACACAAATATACCTGCTGTGCCGGCTACAGAAGCAATTAAACCGTCGTTGACGATTTTGTCAACTGCATTAAGCGGGTTAAATGATGTAGCAAGCAAACCGCCCACTACTATACCGATAAACAGTGAGGAATAAACCTCTTTGGTAATAAGGGCAAGTCCGATTGCAACAACCGGCGGGAAAAGTGACCATAATGTTCCTACAGGTGACATAATATCGCCGGTAAATGCGCAAACAACACCGAATGCCACTATAAACAGAACAATAAGCACTTTAGGGATAATCTTTTTTGCTGTCATAGAATAACCTCCTAAAATAAAAAACACGGTAACATAGAGTTAGAGTTACCGTGAAAAATTACATAAAACACGATAGCACTCCACAAAAATGTGACAGTGTATTACATATTTTGCAATACACCAACGCGAATTACGGCGGATACCGTAAGACCGTTTCGGCAACTTCCCCTTTCAAGCCAAGCCTATCCGAGCAAAAAATGACTTTACTGATGGTCGTTGCGCCTCTATCTGATATTAAACTTTCATTATGTTAACACACAATTCATACTTTGTCAACAAAAAATCTACAAAATTCAACCAATGCACGCCTTACAGGGCAAATATCCGTCTTTTTCAAGTTCTTCTGCAGTTTTTTTGGTGTATTCTTTATTTTCAGGCTTCATCTTTTTAACAGAACTGCAATCGGGGGTATGAAATTTCATACTGCTTTTGTTTATTACATACTGTGTTGTGTTGCTGACAGTCTCATCGGTGCTTTCGCCCTTTAAGTGACTGTTACCGGTGGCATAATCTATTACAATATCGGGTTGAGAATTATAGGCATAAACATTAAAGCAAACGCCCTCACCCCCATCTTCAACCGACTTTGCCTCAATCTGCACACCCGACGCCAATAGATTTTCACCCTTAAAAATAGGTGTAACGCGGTATATAACATGATTTTCGGTTGTCTTTACATAGTCGGCAATAAAATTTTCAAACGGCAACATACCGTCAATGTTTAAATATCTTGTTCCGGTGATAAGATTTTTTTCATTATCGTTTTCACCCGTTAACTGATAACCGATTAAATGGCAACGGTTATATAAATATTTTCCGTTAACATTTTCATATTTTACCGTATGCCAGCCGGTAGGTTTTATCATACCTATTGCTCCGCGCTCTTCGGTAGGCATAATATCTGTGCCGACACATGCCATGGCAACACCGCATCTGCCTAAATAATCAAGTTCGGAATATAATTCATAAGACTCTGTTACCAAATCTTCTTCAGTAAAATCAGGTTTGTTACCGTTGATAATAACATACGGTTCATCGCTAAATTCGGGAACATCATAAACCGTATCGACTCTTGTATCGGTAACGCCGATAAACAGCGCATTTTGCCCTGATATATCATTTGTAAACCAAACATTACATCCTGATAAAAAAATTGCAACGGTCAATACAACCGATAAAATTTTAAGCTTATTTTTGTTTTTCATAAAATACCACTTTTAAATTTATTTATTTTTTAAAGTATAACATCAATTAAAAATAAAAACAACAAAATAATAAAAATTTGCTTGACAATATCAATTTATTATAATATAATAATGTGGTCGCGAAAAAATGCTGCTATGGCTCAGGTGGTAGAGCACGTCCTTGGTAAGGACGAGGTCACCAGTTCGAATCTGGTTAGCAGCTCCAAAAATCTCGGTTGTGCATACAATCGAGATTTTTACTTTTTCACTTGCAAATTCATATTACCTATGTTACAATTATTTACGCAATTTTCGGGCCCGTAGCTCAGTTGGGAGAGCGTTCGGTTCGCATCCGAAAGGTCGAGGGTTCAAATCCCTTCGGGTCCACCATTAAAAAGCCTCGTTCAAGCGAACGAGGCTTTTTCAATGATGTTTGCCTTTTCGCAAATTGATTTGGCAAACATCACATCATTTTGCGGTGAAACCGCAATACATCATATCACGCAAGCGATACATCATTTTTTTGTAAAAATTCAAATAAACAGATTTAAAAACTTCCGCTAAAAAAGCGATAACATTTTTCAACAGAAAATTGTTATCGCCTTTTACTTTTATTAAAATTATCTTTTAATTTCTTTACCACGCGGGCGAAGCATAAGTTCTTTTACAGCGGTTTCTGCGCTGTAATTTTCATAAAGCACTTTATAGCAAGCGTTTATTATCGGCAGTTCGACTCCGCACTTTTGACCGAGCTGATAAGCCATAAGAGTTGCGTAATAACCCTCTACCGTGCCGACCTCTTCAAGCGCTTGCGCAATAGGCATACCGTGCCCTACTTTATTACCGAAGCGGTTATTGCGGCTGTGCCTTGATGTGCAGGTTACAACCAAATCGCCTATACCGCTTAAACCCATAAAAGTGCGTTCATCCGCACCGAGACACACGCCCAAATTCGCCATTTCGCTGAGTCCGCGCGTTATAAG
>JAXJVR010000036.1:0-3781 GCA_036308405.1 Acutalibacteraceae bacterium | reverse complement strand
TATTTCCAAACGCTTTCTTTACAGTGCGAAATAAACGGGTCAAGACCGTATTCTTCGATTTGCTCCTTGCCGTCAAGACCTAAAAGTTTTTCAACCTCAAGTTCAACCGGCAGACCGTGTGTGTCCCAACCTGCTTTTCTGGGCACCATATAGCCTTTCATTGTGCGGTAACGCGGAATCATATCCTTTATAACGCGTGTAAGCACATGGCCTATGTGCGGTTTACCGTTGGCGGTAGGGGGACCGTCATAGAAAATATAGGGCTTGCCCTTTGCCTTTGTTTCAATACTTTTTTCAAAAATTTTGTTTTCATCCCAAAATTCTTTGATTTTCTTTTCCTGCTCTACAAAATTCAGATTTGGAGAGATGCTGTCATACATTGGTAAAACAATCCTTTCAAATAATAAATCCCCGTCCGAATAGGACAGGGATGAAAAATTACATCGCGTGTTAACCACCTATCAGAACGGACTATGTGTATCCGCACTCCCTATAACGGCGGAGAAAACCGTCAAACGCTAATAGGTAAAAACCGTTCACGCTGAAACTCGGAAGTGATATTCGCACATTTATATACCGCCGACCTTACACCGCCGTCGACTCGCTATAGGTATAATTTAAAATATGCTACTGTCTTCGTCACAGTCTTTAACAGGGATAATATTAACATAACTTGTAAAAAAAATCAATAGAAAACTGATTAAAAGCCGTTTAAAAGATAAAAATAAACGGTAGGGAAGTGATAATTTGGTAAAAAAACGAACGCTTGTCAAAATA
This sequence comes from Acutalibacteraceae bacterium, assembly GCA_036308405.1. GTDB lineage: Bacteria > Bacillota > Clostridia > Oscillospirales > Acutalibacteraceae > UBA737. The sequence continues at coordinate 3,004 of JAXJVR010000036.1, read as the reverse complement.
ATTTCATTTTTATCTGCTGCTATACTTACTGCGGTGTGCTTTTTGATTAAAGAAAAAAGCAACAGTAATAAATATCTTGTTATGTTAGAAAATCAATATTCAAACTCTTTTGAACAGCTAAACAGCAGTTTAAACAACATAACTTCTGCTCTTGAAAAGATTGTTTATGCAACATCGGCAAAAAAGATAAGTTCGCTTTCGGTAGAAATATTCAGCGAAGCAGAACTTGCAAAAGAGGCACTTTCAAATCTGCCCACAGGGGAAAGCGGACTTTCTACCGTTTATAAATTTTTGTCGCAGGTCGGTAATTACGCAATAAGTGTTTCTAAAAACATAACAAGCGAAAACACCGTTACCGATGCACAGCGCGGTGAATTAAAAATTTTGTATGATACGGCAAAAACCGTAACCTCTGCCGTTAATGATGCAGGAATAGATTTTAACACGCCTGACGGTTGGGCGCAGTCTGTTGAGGAAAAATTAAACGGTGCGGTAAGCGAGGAGAGTCTCGCATCTTCACTTACTCAACTTGAGGAGAATATGACCGATTACCCGACGCTTATATATGACGGACCTTATTCAGACCACATTTTAGAAAGTCAACCGCTTATGATAATAAATGCCGATGAGTGCTCAAAAGAAGACGCTTTGTTAAAAGCACAAAGCGTTTTGGGTGATAATTTCGAAATCAAATTTGAAGATATGCAAGGCGGTAAGATAGAATGTTACCGCTTCGGTAACGACAGCGTAAGTGTTGCAGTAAGCCGTTACGGCGGATATGCGGTTTATATGCGAAAAAACAGAACTGTGGGCGAAAATCTGCTTTCTTACGAGCAAGCACTGTCAAGGGCAAAAAAATTTTTAGAGCAAATGCAGATTACAAGTATGATTGACACATATTATTACACCGATGCCGGCGTTTGTGTAATAAACTTTGCTTATCTTGACGGGCAGACGGTTTGTTATACCGATTTAATAAAGGTCGGCGTTGCTATGGATACGGGCGAGATAATGCTTCTTGAAACTTCGGGTTATTTAACAAATCATACCGACCGCGCTTTTAAAGTGCCCGAACACACCGTAGATGAGGCGGCAGAGAAAATAAGCAGTGACCTTGAAATAGAAAAAACTTCTATGACGCTTATTCCAACCGATTCGGGCGGCGAAGTGCGGTGTTATGAGTTTTTATGCTTGAGTGAAGAAAATGAAGAAATTTTAGTTTATATAAATGTGCAGGACTTAACAGAAGAACAGATTTATATTTTAATTAAAACCGACGGAGGCAGTCTTGTTAAATAGGCTTGAAAAACAGGGCAGATAATATTATAATAATTCCGTGCAAAATTTTGCGCGGAATTTATTTTTTTACGGAGTTATTATGCCGATAGTTGAAAATGTAAAACATATTTATGAGCCTAATCCTTTGGCTTGCGGGCAGGCGGTTCTTGCAATGCTTTCAGGCGTTTCGGTGGATAAAATTTTTGAAATTGTAAAAACGCAAAAAGAAACTACATTAAAGGATATGAAATCAGCGCTTGATACACTTGGTATAGCTTATAAAGAAAATAGGGTAGAGGTTGCAAAGAAAGAAGAATTGCCGTCAGTTGCTCTATTGAGTCTTGAAACTCCTAAATGTTGGCACTGGTCGATTTATTTTGAAGGAATATTTTATGACCCCGAATACGGTGTGCTTGACGATTTTCCGCCATCGAATCGGCGATATTATTGGCAAATATTAAAATAATAATGTTGACAAAAATTATATGAAAGATTAGAATTATTTAAGTAATATAAGTTAGGGTGGTTTTTAATGGTAAAGGTTTCTCCGTCGGTGCTTACAGCCGATTTTTTAACACTTGCAGACAGCATAAAAAAGCTTGAATCAGCAGGGGTTGATATGTTGCATCTTGATGTTATGGACGGTATTTTTGTGCCTAACATATCTTTCGGCAATCCGATTATTAAATCAATAAAAGCACATACAAACCTGCCGCTAGATGTGCATCTTATGATAGACAGACCGCACAGATATATAGAAGAATTTGCAAAATATGCCGACCTGCTCGGCTTTCATTACGAAGCAGGTTCAGATAATTTGCAAACACTTAAAAGGATAAGAGAGCTCGGCTGCAAATCTTGCATTACAATTAAGCCATGCACCGAACCGCAAAAGATTTTTGACCTTTTGCCGTTTTGCAATATGGTTCTTGTAATGTCGGTTGAACCGGGTTTCGGCGGTCAAAAATTTATGCCGCAAGCGCTTGATAAAATCAAGACTTTAAAAGCCGAATGTATCCGCAGGGGACTTGATATTGATATTGAGGTCGACGGCGGGGTAAATGCCGAAACCGCACCGTTGTGTGTAGAAGCAGGTGCCGATGTTTTAGTAGCGGGCAATTATTTGTTCTCGGCAGAAGATATGGGCGAAAGAGTAAAAGAAATCAAGTCGCTTTAAAGGCTTTTTGCAGTTTTAAAATCGCATTATCATCACATATAAGCTGACTGTTTTGCTTGATTTGGTCAATGTGCGGTTTGTCAAAAAACACACCGCATTTTTGATTTTTTGAGATATTTCGGTAGGATGTTATAATCAACTGATAAGCACCGCCTTCGGTGTAAAGACTGCTTTTCTTTATGCTGCGCAAATTTGCGGCGCATACATATTCTATCATATCGTCACTTGTGTTAAAAATCAGCGCGTATTCATAAAGAATTTTAGCTTTTTTAAATTTTTTAAATTTGTATTTTGCGCAGTTGTTCAATCTTACACACCCCTTTGGTATAAAATAAAGGCTTTTGTTAAGAATATAGTTGACAATGTCTTGTTTAATGGGAAGTGGCAAAATGACCGAAAAGAAACACAGTGAGTTTTTTGATTTATTTATAAGGTCTTTGGTTATAACAATTTCAGCGATTGCATTAGTTTTGATAGGATATTTTACCGCAGCCTTTTTATCCGGCGGTTTGTTTTGAAAGATAAAATTAAAGCGTAAGACTATAAAAG
>JAXJVR010000035.1:0-2564 GCA_036308405.1 Acutalibacteraceae bacterium | reverse complement strand
TATTATAAACAAAAAAATAAACTTGAAAACGAAACATTTGATGAAGAAGTTAAGGATGAAATTTGGCAAAGAACCTGCCCTAAATGCGGTAAAACTCACGATATAGATTATCCTAAATGCCCTTATTGCAAATTTGATTATAACAATAATAATAAACAGTAAAATTCATCTAACATAATCCATGGTATAAATTAACCCCAAAACTTAAATCAAGTTTTGGGGTTAATTGTTTTCTGGAATATATTCCATTACATCTTCAACATTGCAATCAAGTATTTTGCAAAACATTTCTATTGTATGTGTGCTGACGCTTTCGTTCCGTTTTAAACGCGTTATTTGACCGGGGCTTACGGCATATTTTTTAATCAAAGTGTATTGTGTAACGCCTTTTTCTTTCATTGTCTGCCACAATTTGTCATAGGAAATCATAATATACAATCCTCCTATTGACATATTAACCGATAGCGGTATATAATTATATTTACCAATATCGGTTAATATAGTTCAAGGCGAAAAATAAGCATATTGAAATTTAAAGACGGTGAAGTTTAAAGTGATAAATTTAGAAGAAATAATAGTTGTAAATGTTACCGGTGTGGTTTTGCTTCTTTTGTTACCTTATGTTAAAATTGCAGGTAATAAAAAAACAAATTTCGGTGACCGTATTTTCACAATAATGCGGTGGATGTCTATATTTGCATTAACTGCTGAAATAATATCTTTTTTAATTGACGGGTATCCCGGAAAAGTTAACAATATTTTATCATATGTGTTTAACGGTTATTTGTTCTTTGCCTCGGCATCTGTAGGTATGCTTTGGATATTGTATATTGATTTTAGTATTTATCAAAATATCAAGCGAATACGAAAGTTTATGTCGATTATTTCTTTGCCGCTTTTGATTGTTGTTGCTTTAATTGTAGGAGATATGTTCGGATTTGGCAATATTTTCAGTATCAGTGCAGAAAATGTATACATCAGAGGAAATCTTGTTTGGGTTTCTTATGTTACGGTATTTGTGTATTATGCTTACAGCATAGTTTTATCTTTGTATGCGACCCACAAAAACGGAATTGCACCGTTTGATGCGCATTACTTTGTTATACCTTGTATTGTAGGAACACTTGTTCAGGGAATGCATTACGGTATAACATTCGGTTGGTTCGGTGTAAGTATTGCATTTATCCTGATACAAATGAGACGCCAAAATTTTAATGCCTATATAGATTCGCTTTCCGGACTGTATAATCGCGGATATTATGATTATTTTTTAGATAAAATTGTTAGGTCAAAAAGATGTAAAAATTTGTCAGGCATTATGATGGATATCAATGCTTTTAAAAGCATCAACGATTGCTTCGGTCACAAAGTAGGAGATGATGCTATTTGTGAACTTTCGAATATTCTTATGAATGTTTGCACGAAAAATTCTACAATATTCCGTTTGGCAGGTGATGAGTTTGTTATTATAAGTAAAAATCAGTCAGATTATGAAACAAAAAATTTGATTTGTGATTTGCAAACAAAAATTGAGTCATTTAATAATCAAAGTAAAAAGCCTTATAAACTTTCTGTAGCCGTTGGATATTGTATTTGTGATGTTGCAGATTTTGACTCAGATAAATTTTTTAATAAGATGGATAAGAAAATGTATGAATCAAAAGCTGATTATTATGAGCAGTCAAAAATCAGCAAAGTATAAATAATTTATAAGCAAACAACACACTGAGTCGGTTTTTCGGCTCGGCGTGTTGTTTATATGTTAATATTATCAAATCATGTTAATTTAAAATTTTCGGCGAATTTATGAAACAACTCGACTGTTTTCAGTATTGCTTATTTGTTTGTGTGTGGATTATCAGTTCTGTCAAGCAGATAATCTATCGAAACATTGTAATAATTCGCCAGCTTAATTAAAACCTCTGCTGTTAATGATATTACACCTGTTTCATATTGTGAATATGTGTTTTGCGATATATTAAGGTATTTTGCAATATCTTTTTGTTTGATGTCATTATCTTCTCTGATACTTCGCAAATTTTTAAATTGCATAATAAACACCTCATGGTTATTATGCAATATCTGTAATTAAGATATTGACTTTTATCTGTAATACAGATATAATGATAATGTCAATATTTGACGAAACTTTAAAAGGAGTGACAATTTATTAAATTTTGTCAAAAATGCGGAAAAGAAATTATAGACGAAGCAGTAATTTGCCCGGGATGCGGCTGTGCTGTTTCTGATGCAAAGAAGGAAAACGGCGGCAACGACGGATTAGCTGTTGCAAGTAAAATTTTTCTTATTATAGGCTGCATTGCACAGGGTTGGTTGCTGCTTCCGCTCGCGTGGTGTCTGCCGATTACCATATCTGTTTGCAAAAGAATGAAAAACAATGAGCCGGTTGGAACAGGTCTTAAAGTGTGTTCTTTGCTGTTTGTAAGTATGATTGGCGGTATTTTATTATTGTGCCGTTCTGATGACAAATAAATTTTGATTAAAAACAAAAATCAGAATAAAAAATCGCACCGAGTCTAAAACAAACTCGGTGCGATTATAAT
>JAXJVR010000034.1:0-18148 GCA_036308405.1 Acutalibacteraceae bacterium | reverse complement strand
TATTATAAACAAAAAAATAAACTTGAAAACGAAACATTTGATGAAGAAGTTAAGGATGAAATTTGGCAAAGAACCTGCCCTAAATGCGGTAAAACTCACGATATAGATTATCCTAAATGCCCTTATTGCAAATTTGATTATGACAATAAAAACATTTAAAAATCGCACCGAGTCTAAAACAAACTCGGTGCGATTATAATTTAATTATGTTAATTTAAAATTTTCGGCGAATTTAGGAAACAATTCAACCGTTTCAAAGTGCTTGTCATAAAGCTTTGAAAAGAAGCCGATTAAACTTCCGTTAATCAGGGTTATTACAACCGTTCCCCACTTTATGCCGACAAAGCCTTTAAAAAGCACAAGCGTTAAAACAAGCGCCGTAATCAAATAACATAAATCAAGCAAACGCTTGCAGTTTGTTTGATTAAATCCGTATTTTTCGGCTATACCTTTAACAAAAAGGTCGCATACCTGCGGATAAATGTATGTTTTAAAAAACAGCATTACGGTTATTGCGGTAAGAATCTCACCCAACACAAACAGCGCTATGCGCACAGGGTATGACATACTGCCTGCGGGCGTTATGCTTGGGTTAAACAGCGGAATGAGCGCTCGCCACAAGTCAAGTATAGTGCCGTATATTACGCAGGTTAAAAATGATACAAAATATGTAAGTTTAAATTTTTTTACGGCAAAGCAAAAAATTATAAACAAAACGCCCTGCGTTAAATAGTCCCATTGTCCAAAGGTTAAAAAGGTGAATTTGCGGCTTAATATGTATGCCGGCGCAACTATCATAGAAACGCCGAAATCGGCAGCCGCCATCATAGCCACCGCAAGCGAAAGCCCAAACTGCGCTATAATATACACAAGTTCGCTGTATATTTTGATTTTTTTCAAATTATCCCCTCAAAATTAAAAGTATTGCTTATACCACACCAAAAATGTGTATACTGTCCAGATTTTACGGCTTAAATCAACCTTGCCGCTTCTGTGCTTGTCAAGCATCTTTAACAGCTTATCGGTGTTAAAATACTTTTCTGCCGTATCGCTTGTAAATTCTTCTTTTACGGTGTTATAGTATTTTTCTTCGCGAAGCCACTCTCTGATAGGCACCGGAAAACCGAGTTTATCTTTTTTGGCTGTGCGTTCGGGCAGAGTTTTTTCTGCGGCGCGACGAAGCGCAAGCTTGGTGGTTTGGGTATTAACTCTGCAGTCAAGAGGTATTGTCTGCGCAAGTTCCATAACCTTTTTGTCAAGGAACGGAACGCGCAGTTCAAGAGAGTTTGCCATACTTGTTTTGTCGGCTTTAAGCAAAATATCGCCCATAAGCCACATATTTATATCAAGATACTGCATTTTTGTAACGGTGTCTTTGTCGGCAACCTCGTCATAAAATTTATCGCATAAAATTTTAGGCTCGGGCGCGTGCTTTGCAACATCGCTTTTAAGCAGTTCGTCACGCTCTTTTTTTGAAAAAATATTTGCGTTGCCTATAAAACGCTCTTCAATGGTTTTACCGCGGCGAACAAGATAGTTAATGCCGTGCTTTTGCGGCAGATGTTCACAGATTTTTGATATAACTCTGCGCACACCGAAGGGCAGTTTATCATAAGCCGTAAGGGTAAGCGGCTCTTGATAAATACGGTATCCGCCGAAAAGTTCGTCTGCGCCTTCTCCCGACATTACAACCTTAACGTGTTCGGACGCAAGTTTGCTTACAAAATAAAGCGCAATAGCCGCAGGGTCGGCAAGCGGCTCGTCCATATGATACTGAATAGTAGGAAATGTCTCCCAATATTCTGTGGGTGTTATTACTTTTGAAATATTTTCAACACCTATTGTGTCGGCAAATTCTTTTGCGTAGTGTATTTCGTTATAGCGGTCACCGTCATGGCTTTCAAAACCTACGGTAAAGGTTTTATCAACATTGGCGGCTTCTGCAATATAACTTGAATCTATACCGCTTGACAAAAATGAACCAACCTCAACATCGGCAATTTTGTGCGCTGCTACCGACTCGCGAACGGTTTTATCAACCTCGTCTGCAAAATAATCAAGCACGCCCGGAGTGGCTTTAAAATCGGGTCTGAAATAGCGTGTTTTTTTCATCTTGCCGTTTTTAAATGTAAAATAATGCGCCGGCGGAAGTTTGTAAACGCCTTTAAAAAATGTTTCTTCGGTGGGCGAATATTGGAATGATAAATAATGCGCAAGCGCTTCTTCGTTTAACTGCTTTTCAAATTCGGGATGAGCCAAAAACGATTTTATTTCGGAACCGAACATAAAAGTGTTTTCGGTTACGGTGTAATAAAACGGCTTTATGCCGAACATATCACGCGCGCCGAATACAGAGCCGTCGGCTTTGTTGTATATAACAAAGGCAAACATACCGCGAAGCCGTTTTACAAGGTCTTCACCCCATTGTTCGTAGCCGTGAAGCAATACTTCACTGTCGGAATTATTTGCAAAGGTATGACCCTGTGCTTCAAGTTCTTGCCTTAAGTCTTTAAAGTTATAAATCTCACCGTTAAAAACAAGCACCAATGAGCCGTCTTCGTTAAACATTGGCTGATTGCCTTCGCTTAAATCAATTATGCTTAAGCGCCTGAAGCCCAAAGCTATATCGGCATCGGTGTAAAAACCTGCCGAATCGGGACCGCGGTGCACTATTTTATCCATCATGGCGTTAATTACGGTTCCGTCATCTTTTATATAGTTTGTAAAACCTACAAATCCACACATTTTAAAAATTCCTTTCCGAAAAGATAGATATATTAAATCTATTATACACTAAAATATTCCGTTTGTCTTTACTTTTTTAAAAATAAGTTTAACAAGTATTCCGCAAAGCGCACCGCAGAGCGCGCCGCAAAGCAGTAAAACGGGCAGATAATATATAATACTTACTCCCATAATAAACGCCGCGGTTATACACTGAAAAATGTTATGAACGGTTGCGCCTAAAATGCTTATACCTATTTCACTTACATTAGAACACCGACTTACCAAACACACCGCCGCAAGAGAGGCTATACCGCCGGCAAGCGAAAACGCAAAGGAAACAAGCGACCCGAAAAGCAATGCCGATAGGCAAATTCTTGTAATATTAACCGCCCACGCCCCCTTTTTGTCACCGAAACAAACAAGGGTAAGTGCCACCGCGTTTGAAAGTCCTAATTTTACACCGGGCAGAGCTATAAAAAAGCCGATTGACAGCAAATTTTCAAGATAGCCTACAATAAGGCAGACCGACACCAAAAGCGCATATACGGTGATTTGCTTTATGCTTATTCGATTTCTACCGTTACTTTGTTTGGCAGACATACAATGCTTTCACCCTTTTTAGAAATTTTGCCCGAATTTACACAAACTTGATTTTTACATTCGGCATCACTCATAAAGCTTTCGCCGTCTTTTATAACTACGGTGTTGCCGTCAAGTTTTACGGTGGCGTCTTTGTAAAGACTTCCGCTGTAGACAACGCGGTTATCCTGCTTTACCGTGACGGTGCTTCCGCCAACCGAAAAGCACAGCAGTAAAACCACGGTTGCAACAAATGCAAGCGCTACCGAAATAATTATAAAAATATCGCCTTTTTTCAAACGTATTCACCGTCCCGGTTTTTATTTAAGCCTATGTAATGGCGACAGACTATCCCTTGGCTCCCTCTGACGAGGGAGCTGGATTTTGCGAAGCAAAAGACTGAGGGAGAGATTTTTTAACAAATAAATGTATGCTTTCGCATACGCCGTTAAAATTACGGTCAATGTCTAAATTACAAATTCTTAAAACTGTTAAATTCATACTTTCTAACTTTTTTGAACGAACGATGTCCTTTTGTGTTTGCTCAGTGTTATAGTGACCACTACCGTCAAGTTCAACAATAAGTCTTGCTTTTGCACAATAGAAGTCTGCTATGTAATTTCCAATAGCTTTTTGTCTTTGAAATCTTATAGGATAATTCCTTAAAAACTTATACCAAAGTTTTCGTTCCCAAGGCGTCATATTTTTTCTTAAAGTTTTTGCAAGAGGGATATTTGCTTTGTTGTATTCTTTCATTATCTCTCCCTCCGTCAAAACTTTGTTTTGACACCTCCCTCGTCAAAGGGAGGCTTGGTTAGCAAATCACATACAATTTGCGACATTTATTTTGAAGCTCTAAACTTCGTATAACAACAAGTTTTTCACTAACATAATATAACATTTTTTATTATGATTTTCAAGATTTTTATGAGTATAACAAAAGGCATATTGATACCATAAGAATTATGCCAAAGAAAAATGGTGTTGAAAAAATTTTTAGTGCTAAAACTGTCAAGAATGTAAAGGCCATTTTTAATTTGCTATGTGAATTGAATAAAAACTGCAAGGCGACTCACAAAATGAGATATAGATTTACTGTAAAAAATAGGTATAATGAAATTAGAAACTTCTAATCTAAATGAAAGGGAAATAATATGAATACAGTATTTTCAACCAATTTAAAAAAATTTAGGCTGCAAAAAAATTATACTCAAGAACAAGTTGCAGAAATTTTAGGTGTGAGTTCACATACAATTTCCAGATGGGAATGTAACACAACATTGCCTGATGTTACAATGCTTCCTCAAATTGCCAGACTTTACTGTGTCACGATTGATGATTTCTTTAAAGAATCTTCTGTAGCATACGGAAATTATGCACAACGATTAGCTTCAATTTATGAAATGACAAGAACACCTGAAGATTTTATTTGCGCAGACAATGAGTTTAAAAAGCTTATTAAAAAGGGTGAATATTCAACGGAAGATTTATGGACATACGGAACATTACACCATTTTATGATGCAATACTCCACAAACAAAGCTATAGAATTATTTAATAAAGTTATTGATATGGGCGAAAAAGCAGATACAGATATCTTATGGAAAACTAAAATTCAAAAAATGCTTTTACACTCACAAATTGGCAAAAGTAAAGAAAGTGTTAACACGGCTTTAGAAGATATTAGAAAAAATTCTAACAGCGTAATAAATTGGCGATGCTTGATATCGGCTTATATTTTCGATGATGATGCGGAAAATGCTTATAATAGCTTTAATAAAGCAGTTGAAAAATTTCCTGACGACGCAATAATATACGCTTTAGGCGGTGATATATGTAGCAAATTGGGCAAAGATGATGAGGCACTTGCCAATTGGAATAAGTCGATAGAATTAGATTATACTTGTTTAGATGCTAAATATTCAAAGATAAACTATTATGCAAAAATAGGGGATAAAAACAAATGTCATAGTCTTGCGTTAGAAATAATAGAAGAATTGAAAAATTCAGGACTTGATATTGAAGCCAATGCGGAAGAAAAAAGATTAAAAAATCTGATAAAAAATATTTAATAAAAAGTATCAAAAAGGCAAGGAGTCTCCTTGCCTTTTGATTTATTTTATTCCAAGCACAACCATATCTTTACAAAAAAGTGAAGAAGTAGTATAATATTATTTATGAAAAAAATAATCTCACTCAATTTAGGATTGGTATTACTGCTTTTGTGCGGTTGCGCGCAAAATGAGCTGAACAAAGAAACAAAGTTTTTACTTGACACCGTGGTGACGCTTTCCGCCGATTGCGACAGCGAAACGCTTGACGGTGCTTTTTTGCTGTGCCAAGAGTATGAAAATCTTTTAAGCCGAACAAAAGAGGGCAGTGATGTATACAATCTTAACAACTCGGCAGGCTTTACGCCGTCAAGCAAGCACACAAAAAATATTATAGAAAAATCAATTTACTACGGCGATTTGTCGGGCGGTAAATTTGATATAACAATATGTCCGCTAAGCGTTTTGTGGGATTTTAATAACGAGGTTATTCCTTCACGGGATGAAATTGCGGAAGCGCTTAAAAGTGTTGATTATCAGAGCATTGAAATCGACGGTAATAATATAAACCTAAACGGCGCCGAAATTGACCTCGGCGGTATTGCAAAGGGTTATATTGCCGACAGAATTTCGGAATATTTTAAAAACAGCAATGTTACTGAGGGTATAATAGATTTAGGCGGAAATATAGCTGTTTTCGGCGAACGCTTATACACCGTAGGTATAAAAAAGCCTTTTGCCGACGGCGAGCTTATTGCGACCGTAAAACTAAAAAACAAGACGGTTGTAACATCGGGCACTTATGAGCGCTGTTTTGAAAAAGACGGTGTAAAATATCACCACATTTTAGATACAAAAACAGGCTATCCTGCAAAAACCGACCTTTGTTCAGCCACTGTTATCGGTGAATCTTCTTTTGATGCCGACGCGCTTTCTACCGTTTGCATACTTTCAGGGCTTGAAAAAGCTACGCAAATTATTGAAAATACGCCCGACACCGAAGCGGTTTTTATAGATAACGACCTGAATATTTACTACACATCGGGCCTTAATTTTAAAAACGGTGAATTTACCCTCAAATAACTCTTTATTTATTAACATTTTTATTATATACTATATAACAAATACATTTTAAGAGGTAGATTATGGGACTTTTTAAAGCCATTTTCGGCAATTACAGTGAAAAAGAGATAAAGCGAATTCGTCCTTTGCTTGATAAGGTGCTGTCTTATGAAGAGCAGTATCGCGCGCTTAGTGATGACGAACTTCGCGCTAAAACACAGGAATTTAAAGACAGATTAGAACTCACCGAAACGCTTGACGATATTTTGCCCGAAGCGTTTGCCGTTTGCCGTGAGGCAGGTGACCGCGTTTTAGGTATGCGCCATTTTCCCGTTCAGATTTTAGGCGGTATAGTGCTTCACCAAGGCAGAATAAGTGAAATGAAAACCGGTGAGGGTAAAACGTTGGTGGCTACATTGCCGGCATATCTTAACGCCCTTTCGGGAAAAGGCGTTCACATTGTAACGGTCAATGATTATCTTGCAAAGCGTGACTCCGAATGGATGGGCAAGTTATACCGATTTTTAGGCCTTTCCGTAGGACTTGTTGTTCACGGAATGAGCAAGGAGGAAAAACAGGCGGCTTATGCCGCAGATATAACATATTGCACCAATAACGAGCTGGGCTTTGATTATCTGCGTGACAATATGGTTACTTACAAAGAACAAAAGGTTCAGCGCGGACATAACTTTGCCATAGTCGATGAGGTTGACTCCATACTCATAGACGAGGCGCGCACACCGCTTATTATTTCGGGTCAGGGCAGCAAATCTACCGACCTTTACACCAAGGCAAACGCTTTTGCAAAAACGCTTAAAATGGTAAAGGTTAAAGAGATGGACGATAAGGCAAGCGACGAAGACGCGGCTTATGACGGCGACTATGTTGTAGATGAAAAGGCGCATACGGCTATTCTTACACCCGAAGGTGTAAAAAAAGCCGAGCAGTATTTTGCTATTGAAAATCTTAATGACAGCGAAAATATGGAAATCGCCCATCACATAAATCAGGCAATACGCGCGCACGGTATTATGAAACGCGATGTTGACTATGTTGTAAAAGACGGCGAGGTTATAATTGTTGATGAATTTACAGGCCGCCTTATGTATGGCAGACGCTATAACGAGGGTTTGCATCAGGCTATCGAAGCAAAAGAAGGCGTTAAGGTTGAGCGCGAGTCAAAAACACTTGCTACTATAACCTTCCAAAACTTTTTCCGCCTTTATAACAAACTTTCGGGTATGACGGGCACAGCCATGACCGAAGAGGCAGAATTTCAAGAAATTTACAAGCTTGATGTTGTCGAAATTCCGACCAATAAACCGGTTGTGCGCGTTGATGAAAACGATGCCGTTTATAAAACCGAAAAGGCTAAATTTAACGCCGTTATCGACCACATTGTTGCTTGCCACGAAAAAAATCAGCCTGTGCTTGTAGGCACGGTTACTATCGAAAAGTCGGAATTGCTTTCTTCAATGCTTAAGCGCCGCGGAATAAAACACAATGTGTTAAACGCAAAGCATCACGAAAAAGAGGCTGAAATCATAGCGCAGGCAGGTGTGCCGGGCGCCGTTACCATCGCTACAAATATGGCAGGTCGAGGCACCGATATTATGCTCGGCGGTAATGCCGAATATCTTGCAAAATCGGCTTTGCGTCACGATGGCTTGAGTGAAGAAATTATAGCCGAGGCTATGGGCTTCGGTGAAACCGATGATGCCGATATTATTTCGGCGCGCGCAAAATATAAAGAGTATTATGACAAATATAAGGCTGAAATAGCACCCGATGCGCAGCTTGTTCGCGAAAGCGGAGGACTTTGCATTATAGGCACCGAACGCCACGATTCACGCCGAATTGATAATCAGTTGCGTGGTCGTGCAGGCCGTCAGGGCGACCCCGGCACTACTAAATTTTACATCTCGCTTGAAGATGACCTTATGCGTCTTTACGGCGGTGAGCGCATAGCGGGCCTTATGAGCACAATGAATATTGATGAAAATATGCCACTTGAAAGCGGTATGCTTTCAAAAACCATAGAGGGCGCTCAAAAGCGAAAAGAGGGCATAAACTTTGCTTCGCGTAAAAATGTGCTTGAATATGACGACGTTATGAACAAACAGCGTGAGCTTATTTACGAACAGCGCAACCGTGTGCTTGACGGTGAAAATCTTAAGGATACCGTGCTTAAGATGATTGACGATACGGTAGATGTATACACTAAAATATATCTTGCCGACAATGATGACGGCGAGCGCGATATAAAGGGCTTGCGTGAGTATTTCGGCGGTTGGATAATCGACGGTGAAGATACGCAGTTTACCACCGAAAAACTCAGCGGACTCGAAACCGATGAGGTTGCCGATAAGCTTAAAGCGGTTGCCCGTGAAAAATATGAGCGCCGTGAGGCAGAGTTCGGCTCTAACGTTATGCGCGAGGTTGAACGCGTTGTTCTGCTTCGTTCGGTTGACACTAACTGGATGGACCACATAGACGCTATGGACCAACTGCGTCAGGGTATAGGACTGCGCGGTTACGGTCAGCATAATCCGGTTGTAGAATACCGTAACGAAAGTTATGATATGTTCTCGGCTATGAATGATGCAATACGCGAACAGACCGCAAAATTGGCTTTGTCGGTTCAGGTGCGCAAAAATGAAGAGGTTAAGCGTGAAAAAGTTGCCGAAGAAACCAACACCGGCGACAACAAACCGCGCACTGTCCGCGGAAAAGGCGTAGTAAGCAAAAACGCTTTATGCCCTTGCGGAAGCGGTAAAAAATACAAACGCTGTTGCGGTAAGGATGAAGATTAAAATGGAAAAATTAAAAAGAGCGCTTAAGTTGTTTGCAACTTTTTTTAAAATAGGCGCTTTTACATTCGGCGGCGGTTATGCTATGATACCGCTTATTCAGCACGAAGTTACCGAAAAAAATAAATGGATAACCGATGATGATATTTTAGAAATCGTAGCAATAGCCGAATCAACACCGGGCCCTATTGCCATAAATTCTGCCACATTTGTAGGTTACAGGGTTTGCGGTGTGTTAGGTTCGGTTGCGGCAACGCTTGGGGTTGTTATTCCGTCTTTTATAATAATTCTTTGTGTGTCTTTTGCGCTTAATGCGTTTCAAAATTTGCGCGCCGTTAAATACGCTTTTATGGGTATAAGAGCAGGTGTTTTGGCTCTTATTTTGAAAGCGCTTGTATCTATGTTTAAAAAGTGTCAAAAAACTGCCGTTTCATATATCGTTATGATTTTTGCTTTGCTTATAAGCGTTTTTACCGATATAAATGTGTTCTTAATCATTATAATAGCGGCGTTGTTCGGTCTTGTGACCTATTCCGTTTTGCGCAGGAGGGGTGACAAATGATACTTTTAAATCTTTTTTGGACCTTTTTTAAAATAGGTTTATTTACATTCGGCGGCGGTTACGCAATGCTTCCGCTTATACAGGAACAGGTTGTTTCAAACGGCTGGCTTACAGAAGAGGCTATAGTTAACTTTATAGCCGTAAGCGAATCAACACCCGGCCCGTTTGCCATAAACATTGCAACCTATGTCGGCTCGCAGGTCGGCGGTGCAAACTACGGCGGAAGTATTTTATACACGATTTTAGGCTCTGCCGCGGCAACGCTCGGCGTGGTTATGCCGTCGTTTATAGTCATACTTATTGTTGCGCGCTTTTATATGCAGTTTAAAAACAGTCACACCGTAAAGGGTTTGATGACCGGTCTAAAGCCTGCCGCTATAGGACTTATCGCGGCGGCGGTTGTAACAATGGCTACAACGGTATTTATTCCGAACGGTTTTTCATTTGTAGTTTTTAAAGGCTATGAGTTTTATATTTCTGCGGTAATATTTGCGCTTTGCGCGTTTCTTGTGTTTTATAAGCGTAAAAAAATTCCGCCCGTGCTTATAATCTGCATTTCGGCGGTTTTGGGCATTGCGACAGGCTTTATATTTGATTTGTAATCTGAAAATCCGAACATTTGAGAATAGTAAAAATTTAAAAGGTAAAAAGTAAAAATGACAATCTTCTATTGAAGATTGTCATTTTTGGTGCAGGGGACGGGACTTGAACCCGCATGTCGTGAAACACTGGTGTCTGAGGCCAGCTTGTCTGCCAATTCCAACACCCCTGCAAAATTAAAAAAATAAACAAAAACCTCTGATTTTTACACGGTGAGGAAACCGAGGTGGGCAATTAAGCTAATCCACAGACCTGATTTTTACACGGCGGTCTGCCGAGGCGGAAGTTACTTTCGGTTAAAACTTACTTTTCGCTTTGCTCCGCATTGCCGATAAAATCGGCAAAAGTTATTATACATAATTGCATTAAAAATGTCAAGGTTAATAATTTTTGTTTTGCTTAATGTGGGCTTTTGAAAATTACCGCTTGAATATAAAATATTTTACAACCGCTAAACACTCGCGTAATACGCCCGAAAGCAGATATGACAGATTTGTATTGCAGTGGTAATGTGTGGCGTTTTCAATACCTGCAGATTCAGCGCACAACTTTGCGCGGAATATATGATATTCGTTTGTTATAAAGGAAACGGTGTAATTTTCACCGAGTTTTTCGTCTAAAATTTGTTTTGAGTATTCAAAATTTGCAAAGGTGCTTGTCGCTTTTTCTTCTTTAATTATGTTTTTTTCGGGAACACCGTGCTCCGTAAGATAAATTTTCATAGCCTCAGCTTCGGAAATATCCTCCTGCGCGCCTTTGCCTCCGCTTACTACAATAACGGCATCGGTATTATTTTTGTAAAATTCAACCGTTTTATCAAGCCTTCTTTTAAGCGTCAAACTCGGTGTTGTGCCGTGCACCGCCGCGCCTAAAACAATAACGGCGTTTTCATTATATGTTGCTGTGTCATTTTTGCCGTAAATTATTAAAGAAGATGTCATAACAGTAACCAAAATTAAAACTGCTATGCCGAGTGTCTTTAAACTTTTTGCAAGCTTGCTCCAAAAAATTACAAGCAACACAATTATTAAGCCGAAAAATATTGTCAAAAAATTGCCTATGTTAAAATTTGACACAAAAAGCAGAGCTATGCCGATAAGCGAAATAAAAATTCCAATGGACAGAAAGACAGATTTAACTGTTTTTACAAAATTAAAATTTTTCAAAAAAATCACCTTCGCTTTTGGTTTTTAATATAGGCAAAGAATTATTTAAGCAATTTTTTATATCCGTCGCCGAATAACTGCTCAGCAAACCAGACTTTTTTAACCGTAAAGGTTTTGCCGTTAAGGTATTGCAAAATTCCGCCGTCTGTGGTAAAATCAAATGTCAGTTTATAAGAATACAGGGCTTGTTTGTCAAAGCCTTGTTTTTTATCATCTTTAAGCTTGCCGTATTTTCCGTCGCCGAGCAGAGGGTGACCGATTGACGCCATGTGCGCGCGTATTTGGTGCGTTCTGCCGGTTATGAGTTTTACCTCTATTAAAGAAAGACCGCCGCGTGACTCTAAAGTGTTGTATTGTGTTTTTACGGTCAGGTTGCTGTCGGTCTTTTTGCCGCTTAAATACACCTTGTTTTTATCGCTGTTTTTTTCAAGAAAACCTTCAAGCGTGCGGCTTTTGTATTTTGGCGTTCCGTGAATAACCGCAAGATAACGCTTGTCTATTTCACGGCTTTTTATTTTGTTGCAAAGTATTCGCAGTGACTCGGCGTTTTTTGCGGCAATAACAATACCTCCGGTGTTGCGGTCAATGCGGTTTGCAAGAGCCGGTTTAAAACTGTTTTCTGCTTTGGGGTCATATTCGCCCTTATCATACAAATAATGCTGTATTCTGCCTATAAGCGTGTCACGGTATTCGTTTTTGTCGGGGTGAACAATAAGTCCCTGCTCTTTGTCGACAAGCAGAATGTTTTGGTCTTCATAAACTATGTTAAGTCTTGCGGGCGAACTTAAAAAATCGTATTTGGGCGCGGTTTGCACAAAAAACTCATCGTTTATATAAGCGTCTACCGTGTCGCCTATGTTTAACCTTGTCGATATTTCACCGCGTTTACCGTTTATTTTTATGCGCTTAGTGCGTATGTATTTATACATAAGTCCTTGCGGAAGCGTTGGGCAAACTTTGGTTATAAATTTGTCAAGACGCTGGTTTGCGTCATTTTTGGTAATTTCAAAACTTTTCATAAAACAATCCTTAAATTTAAAATATACGAGGGGGCGGAAAAATGGATAAAAATCTGCATGAAGGTCATCGCGAGCGCGTGCGTCAGGAATTTTTACAACACGGCTTTGACCGCAACACACCGCCTCATAAAATACTTGAATTATTACTTTTTTACTGCGTGCAACGCGCCGACACCAACCCACTTGCTCATGAGCTTATTGCAAAATACGGCAGTATCGCGGCAGTTCTTGACGCTCCTGTAGGCGAGCTTGCCGAATTTAAAGGTTTGGGCGAACGCGGCGCTGTGCTGTTAAAGCTTATAATGCCTACGGCAAGACGCTATATTTGGGATAAATCAGAGCAAAAACCGACGTTTTGCGGACTTGATGATATAGGTAAATACATATTTAATCTATATCTCGGTGAGACCCGGGAAAAAGCGGGTGTTATGTGCCTTGATACCAAGGGCAAACTTTTAAAGTTTGACTTTTTGGCAGACGGTGATTTATCTTCGGTAGGTTTATCTAACCGAGAACTTGCAAAAACGGTGTTAGACTGCAATGCCACGGCGGCGGTTCTTTGTCACAATCATCCTAACGGAATTGCCGTGCCGAGCGACAGCGACATAAAAATTACGCGTCTTGCGGCAGAAACTCTTTCTAAAATCGGCGTTCAGCTTATAGACCACATAATAGTGTGTGATACAGATTTTGTATCTATGGCTCAAAGCGAAAAATACGGTTATATTTTTGTGCCGTGTTAAGAATGTTCGACATATTAAAAATATGCACATACATTATACTATCATAAATTTTTAAAGTCAATTATAAAGGCAAGGTTCAAAAAATCAAAATGAATAATTTGAAGTTATTTAAACATGGATTAAAAAACGGAGCGCCCATATTTTTAGGCTATTTAGCGGTATCTTTTACTTTCGGTATAGCGGCTAAAGATGCAGGTATTACCTCGTTACAGGCAATTCTGATTTCGCTTACCAATCTTACATCTGCTGGTCAGTTTGCGGCAATAGGCACAATAGCGGCAAGCGCAGGTTATATTGAGATGGCGCTTACTCAACTTGTAATAAATCTGCGTTATTGCCTTATGTCATCGTCGCTTTCACAGAGGTTTGATACAAAAATGAAACCCATACACCGATTTTTGATAGCCTACGGCATAACCGATGAAATTTTCGGCGTTTCAAGCGCCTATTATGAAGAAAATATACCCCCTGCGTATTGTTACGGTTTAATAGCGGCGGCAGTTCCCGGCTGGGTCGGCGGAACTGCTCTTGGTTGCCTTTCGGGCAGTATTTTGCCGTCTAATATATTAAGCGCTTTGGGCGTTGCACTTTACGGTATGTTTATTGCAATAATTGTTCCGCCTGCAAAAAATGATAAGGTATTACTCGGAATAGTTGTTATATCAATGGTTTTAAGCCTTTGTTTTGCCGTAACCCCGATATTAAAAGAAATATCTTCGGGCTTCAGGGTTATAATACTTACCGTTATCATAGCAGGCGCGGCGGCATATTTTTTCCTTTTAAAAGAGGAGGGCGAAGCAAATGCAGAATAATATAGCAGTTTATATGTTTATAATGGCGGCGGTTACATATCTTATAAGGATGTTGCCTTTAGCGCTTATAAAGAAAAAAATTACAAACCGATTTTTTAAATCATTTTTATATTATGTTCCGTTTGTTACGCTTGCGGTTATGACATTCCCTGCAATACTTACCGCAACCGACAGTGTTTGGTCTGCCGCGGCGGCATTTGTTATAGCTATGATTGTGGCTTATGCCGGCGGTTCTTTGCCCGTTGTGGCGGTTTCGGCGTGCGCCGTTGTGTTTATAGTCGAACTTTTTGTATAATAAAAGGGTTAAAATTCGGAATATTTTTTGTATAAATCATCCTTTGAAAAATTTTTAAAGTTATAGTATAATCAAATTCAGTGCGTAGCCTAAAGGCGTAAGTCCAACTTGTTTGGACTTGCGCCTTTTTTCTGCGTTTTAAGGAGGTAATTTTTTAATGCAACAAAACAATGACAACTATCTTGCAACTGAAAAGATAGGCAAACTTATGAGCAAATATTCGGTTCCGTGTATTATATCGCTTTTGGTGGGCGCGCTTTATAATATAGTCGACCAGATTTTTATTGCCAACGCCGACTATCTCGGCTCTTACGGCAATGCGGCAAACACTGTTATTTTTCCGCTTACGGTAATAGCGCTCGGAATTGCGGTTATGATAGGCGACGGTTGCTGTGCATTTGTATCGTTAAGTCTTGGAAAGAAAAAAGAAGACGATGCAAACTACAGCGTAGCAAACGCCGTTTTGATTACAATTTTATCAAGCGTTGCCGTAACTCTGATATATCTTATTTTTTCAGAACAGATTATAACTATGTTCGGCGGTAAAATTAACGCCGAAACATATAACTGTTCAAAAGAATATTTCTTTTGGATAACGCTCGGTATTCCGTTTTATATGTTCGGTCAGGCGATGAACCCCGTAATCCGCGCCGACGGAAGTCCTAAATTTGCGATGATTTCAACCCTTGCGGGTGCTGCGGTTAACATTGTTCTTGACCCTATATTTATTTTTGTAACCAAGTGGGGTATGGCAGGCGCCGCTATTGCTACCGTAATCGGTCAAGCCGTAACCGCAGGTTTTGCTGTTTGGTATTTGTTTAACACAAAAATTATAAGATTGAATAAGGGATATTTTAAATTCAAGGCAAAGGTTATTACAAAAACACTTTCTCTCGGAATATGCAGTTTTTTAGCACAAATATCGCTTGTTGCCGCAATGGCAGCCATAAACAATATGATTAAAAAATACGGCGCGTTAGACGCTGTGTTCGGTCAAGAGCAGTTTGCCCAGATACCTATGGCGGTTGTCGGCATTGTAATGAAATTCTTTCAGATTATAATATCCATAGTAGTCGGTATGTCGGCAGGTTGTATACCCATAGTCGGTTATAATATGGGCGCAAAACAAAACAAGAGAGTAAGCGGACTTTTTACCCGATTGCTTATATGCGAAGCGGTTGTCGGTTTTGCGGCGCTTGCAGTAGCCGAGCTTTGCCCGATACAGCTTATAAATGTTTTCGGTGCCGAAAACGAAAGTATATACTATACCGAGTTTGCCGTAAAAGCTTTCAGAACATATCTTTGTTTGTTACCGCTTGCCTGCGTTAACAAATCGGCTTTTATATTTATTCAGGCTATGGGCAGAGCCGTCGAATCAACTATGCTTTCTATGGTGCGCGAAATTGTTTTCGGCGTTGGTTTTGCTCTGCTTTTGCCGGTCTTTTTCGGACTTGACGGCATGCTTTATTCTATGCCGGTATCCGACTTTTTAACCGCAATAATTTCGGCGGTTATAATTATTAAAATATACCGTCAGCTAAACCACGATAAAAATCACCTTGAATTAAATTAAAAAATTTTAAATCCGACATTGCTTTTGAACTGCCGCACCTTTTTCGTTAAAAAATCAATTAACATCGCGTATATATATCGGGTTTTAAGATAATTTAAAATAAATACAATCTTATTGACTTATTAACCCTGACTTTTTATAATTATTTTAAGATTATTGTTACAGAAAAAAGGTGTTGCACTTGGTTTGGACGGTTACGCTTAATCCCGCTCTCGATTATGTTTTAAAAACAGAAAATTTGACAACCGATGACATAAACCGCGCCACAGAAGAAAAAATATTTTTCGGCGGTAAGGGTATAAATGTTTCGGTAATTTTAAACAGACTCGGTGTAAAAAGCTCCGCGCTCGGTTTTGTAGGCGGTTTTACGGGTGAAAAACTTACCGCAATGCTCAAAAAAGAGGGCATAATATGCGATTTTACCAACATACGCGGTGACACCCGTATAAATGTAAAAATAAGAGCCGCAAAAGAGCTTGACATAAACGCAAACGGTCCCGAAATTACCAAAACAGAACTGCAAGAATTTTTTGCTAAACTTGACAAAGTAAAATCGGGTGATTATTTGGTGCTTTCGGGTTCAGTGCCCGAAAAAATACCGAATGATATATACGAAAAAATTTTAAAACATCTTGACGGCAAAGATGTAAATTTTGTTATTGATTCTACCGATAAGCTTTTGCTTAATACATTAAAATACAAACCCTTTTTAATAAAACCTAATCATCACGAGTTGGGCGCGATTTTTAATAAAAAAACCGAAACCGATGAACAAATAATAGACTGCGCTTTTAAGTTGCAAAAGGCCGGCGCTCAAAATGTGCTTGTTTCAAGAGCTGAAAACGGCGCAATTTTAATTGACGCAAACGGCTGTATTCACAAGTGCGGTGCAGTAAAAGGCAGACTTATAAACAGCGTCGGTTGTGGTGACAGTATGGTTGGCGGCTTTATTGCGGGGTATATAAAAGAAAACGATTTTGATTGTGCGTTAAAACTCGGTATTGCCTGCGGTTGCGCTACCGCTTTTTGCGAAGGACTTGCCGATAAAGAAAAAATCAAAAATATTTTAAATTCATTTTAAAAAATAAAGGCAGTAAACTTAAAACAAAAAGTTTACTGCCTTGCTGTTTAATTTCTAAACCTATTAAAACTGTTGGGGTTTAAGATATTTGTTTATAAGAACGCTTGATATTATCATTGCGGCGGCATCGCAACCCGAACTTAATGCCGCGGTTGCGTCACCCGCTAAAGAAAACAGCGCCGTAACGGCGGTGCATATACCGAAAACTAGCAACCAAACTCTTGCAGAGTTGGCGTCGGGCAGATTTAAAACACCGCAATCAATGCTTTGGTATGTAGTTTTTGCAAGCGAGTGTATTTTGCGCATACCTAACAAGTTTAAAACCAAATAAGCCGCGCCGATAGCGGCGAATAAGAAAAACAAAACCACACCCGATGCCGAAATAAAAAGTCCTGCCAAACCTGAAAATTCGGTCTGCGACAAAATATCATCAAATAAGGAACTGCTGCCTAAAGCGCCGAAAATCAAACCGCATAAAAGCCCTGCAAAAATTATAAGTCCTGCAAGAACAAAGTTTATCACATATCCGGCAAAGACCGTTCCGCTTACATAACGCAGATATTTAGCGTCGGCAATACCTTTTTTGCCGCCGGCATAAACGAGCCACAAAAAAATTGTGAACAAAATTGATAAAACGGGCAAGGTTGCACTTAATATCGAAAGCACAGCAGACGCGCTGACAAGAATACAAACAGCCAAAAACAAATTGTCTTTTAAAACCGATAAAATTCTATCTGCCGCAGGGTTAATACTAACCGGCTCGGCGGTTTCAAAATTTGTTTCGCTGTTTGAGTTTTCGGTGTGCGCTGCTCCGCAGTTGGGGCAATACACAAAATCTTGCTCTGTTTCAAAATTGCAGTTGTTACATTTCATTTTAAGTCCCCCTTAATATTTTTAAAGCATAAGCTTTGATTTGATTATATCAGTAAAATTTTAAAATAGCAATATTTTTCATAAAAACATATTGAAATAAAAACTTTTATAGTATATAATCAATTTGCAAGATTTATAGTTTGATTATAACAGTAAGGAGCAAATAAAAATGCAGATACGCACACCCGATTATGT
>JAXJVR010000033.1:0-19377 GCA_036308405.1 Acutalibacteraceae bacterium | reverse complement strand
TCGTTGTCACGACGGTAAACGTTTGCACGGGGGTTGTCCCATGAACGGAAAACAGCTTCAACAGCGCCCATAAGTTGTTCTTTGGGGTCGGTGGGGAAGTCTTTGCCGATTTTTGCTTTGTATTCAGCCTTAAATTGACCGGCAAGTGTCTTAAGGTCTTCGGCAGTGAGTTCAACGTCCTGCTTAACGCCTTTTTCATTCTTCATTTTGTCGATAAGTTCTTCAAAGTATTTTTTGCCGACTTCCATAACTACATCGGAATACATTTGAATAAATCTTCTGTAGCAGTCCCAAGCCCAACGAGCGTTACCGCTTTTTGCAGCCATAACTTCAACAACTTCTTCGTTAAGACCAAGGTTAAGAATAGTATCCATCATACCGGGCATTGAAGCGCGTGCGCCTGAACGAACCGAAACAAGAAGCGGATTTTCTTTATCACCGAACTTTTTGCCGGTGATACCTTCCATCTTGTCGATGTATTCCATAATCTGTGCCTGGATTTCATCGTTGATTTTTCTGCCGTCTTCGTAGTATTTGGTGCAGGCCTCTGTTGTTACAGTAAAGCCTTGCGGAACGGGAAGACCGATTTTGGTCATCTCGGCAAGGTTTGCACCCTTACCGCCGAGAAGTTCACGCATTGAAGCGTCGCCTTCGCTGAAAAGGTAAACATACTTGTGACTCATTTACGAATCAACCTCCTAAAAATTTATGGATTTATAATCCAATATTAACTGTTTAAGCGATACCCTCGTTGAGTATCCGTAACATTATATCAGTTTTTCAAAAAAAAATAAAGTCTTTTTTTAAAAAAATTCAAAATTTGATTATTTTTCACTAAAAAATCTCTTAAAAACTTTAAAAACAGCACCGCTTTATAAAAAAGGGTGCTGTTTTAGCATTAAATATTTTTCTTAAATGATATAACCTTTAAAACAACCGGCGCTAAAATAACATTTGTTATAAGTTCAAATATAAAATTGCCGCCGGCAAGGCCTAAAAACATATATTCTGCCGCATTGGTAAAACCGCTTGCAAGGCCCCATTCGGTTATGGCGCTCATAAAGAACAATTTGCAACCTATTAAAAATACGCCTGTGTTAACAATAGGGCAAACAACCGCCGACGCCATAACGGCTAAATAACGGTTTTTCTTTTCAAGCAATTTGTATGTAAGACCTGCAAGCAAACCACACAAAGTGCCCTTTAAAAGCACGGTTATAACGGTGCCCGGAACATTTATTGCATAAAAAGCCGCCGCATCACCGCTTATAAGCACGATAAGACCGAATGCCAAGCCGAGCCATGCGCCGATTTTATAACCGCACATAGCGGCGCCCAAAACGATGGGGACTAACACCAGCGACACTGCAAACGGCCCGAACCTAATGAACGAACCGAGCAACTGCAATATTACGACTAACGCCGTAAATACTGCACCGAGCACTATTTTTTTTGTTTGTTCTTGTCTGTTTGTCATAAAAATACCTCCGATACTGTTCTTATTTAAGATACAGTTCAATAAATTTTTGACATATTATATTTACTGATAAAATCAGTTATGTCCGCTTATCTGTTTTTTTCGTAAATTTCACGCAAGCCGTCAAGCAAAAGGTTGTCGTTATATATAATGTCGGTTTTGCAGTGAGAAATAATCTCTTTAGAAAGACCGCCGGTTGCTATAACTGTGGGTTGTTCACCGAGTTCTTCCGAAATTCTGTCAAGCAAGCCGTCTATCATAGACGCAGTGCCGAAAATCAAACCGGATTTCATAGAGTCAACCGTGTTAGAGCCTATTACAGATTTAGGTGCGGAAATATCTATTGAAGGCAACTGCGCCGTATTTTCGGCAAGCGCTTTAAGAGTGAGGCGCACACCTGCTGATATTACACCGCCTATGTATTCACCGTGTTTATTTATAACGCTTATGGTCGATGCCGTGCCCATATCAATAACAACACAGGGCAGGGTATATTCGCTGATAGCCCCCACTGCGCCTGCCACCAAATCAGCACCAAGCTGTGCAGGGTTGTCAATCTTGATATTAAGTCCGGTTTTAACACCGGGGCCGAGTTCTAACGGAACAATATCGCACAACATAGAAACCGCGTTGCATACAGCACCGCCTACCGACGGCACAACCGATGAAATAACACAGTCTTCTATTCCTTTGTGATTGAGTCCGTAAAGTTCTAACACGTTTTTGATTTCAACAGCGTATTGGTCAGCTGTAAAACCGTCAACCGTGGCAAGACGCGCAGTAAAGCATAAAACATCATTATCATATACACCAAGTGTGATATTTGTATTGCCTATATCTATTGCAAGAAGCATAAATCAAATTCTCCTTTTGGGGTTGTGAAATGTTTTTCGTGTTAATTATATTATAAATGAATCAAAAAATCAATTTAAAATCTAAAAAAAGTTGACTTTTTAAAATTTTATGTTATAATATTAGGCGCTAATTGAGGATTTGCTCAAATTTAGCTCCTTGCCCCGCGTAAAATATGCGGAGCCATCAGACCAAAAGGAGGTGCAACGAAATGACCAATAAGTATGAGGTAGCACTTGTTCTTTCAGTAGCAGGCGGCGAAGAAGCTGTTAACGCTCTTAAAGAAAAGTTCAATGACCTTATGGCTAAAAACGGCACGGTTGAAAATGTTGACGAATGGGGTAAACGCAGACTTGCATATCCTATCAACGACGAAACCGAAGGTTACTACATTTTCACAACCGTTAGCTGTGAGCCTAATTTCCCTGCAGAGCTTGAGCGTATTGCAGGCATTACCGAAGGCGTTCTTCGCATAATGGTAATTAAAAAGTAATGGAGGAATAAAAAATGTTTAACCTTGTAGTATTGACAGGTCGTCTTACGGCTGACCCCGAACTTAAAACAACTACCAACGGTATACCCGTTACTACATTTTCCATTGCTGTAAACCGCAACTATCGTGCAGGTGAAGAACAGCAGACTGACTTTATCAACATTGTTGCTTGGCGTCAGCGTGCCGAATTCATCACCAAATATTTTAAAAAGGGCAACATGATTGGTATTGAGGGTTCAATTCAAACCCGCAAATATACCGATAAAAACGGTAATAACAGAACCGCTTTTGAGGTTGTTGTAAACAACGCTCAATTTGTTGAGTCAAAGCGTGACGGTGCTTCTTCTGCACCTGCGGCTAACGAACCGGCATCATTCAGTAATGCCGATGTCAGTGACTTTGCCGAAATAGGCGGTATGGATGACGATTTGCCCTTCTGATTTTAATTAAAGGAGGAACTTTTCGATGGAAAAGACAGATAGACCGCTTCACAGAAAGCCTCGCAAAAAGGTTTGTCATTTTTGCGCAGACCGCGTAGAAGCTATTGATTATAAGGATGTAGCTCGCCTTCGCAAGTATGTTTCAGAGCGTGCAAAGATTTTGCCCCGCAGAGCAACAGGCACTTGCGCAAGACATCAGCGTGAACTGACTACCGCTATCAAGCGTGCTCGTCAGATTGCATTGCTTCCTTACAGCAACGACTGATTTTAAAAATTTTAAGCGCCGACGGTGATAACCGTCGGCGTTATTTTATCTGCAAATACAAAAACAACGCCTATGATGTTCCGATAAAACAACATAGGCGTTGTTTTTATTAAATTTTATTCACTGCGAAGAGCAGTTACAGGGTCCTTTTTAGCCGCGCTTCTTGAAGGTATAATACCTGAAATGAGTGTAAGACAAACGCTTATTAAAACAAGTATAACAGCGGCGCCTATAGGTAATATTGCATTAAGGTTATTTATGCCTGTTATAGCATGCAGTATAAGATTAATCGGTATGCAAAGCAGATATGTTATAACAACACCGAGCAATCCGGATGAGAGACCGACAATTATTGTTTCGGCGTTAAACATACCCGATACATCGCGTTTTGATGCGCCTATAGCACGCAAAATACCGATTTCTTTGGTGCGTTCCTGAACAGAAATAAGTGTAATTACAGCAATCATTATCGAAGAAACAATAAGCGAAATTGCGACAAATGCAATCAAAACGTATGTAATTGCGTTTATGATAGTCGTGATTGATGACATCATTATACCTAAATAATCTGTATACTTAATCTGTTTTAATTCTTCAACACCAGAATTGTAATTTTCAATAGCATCGGTAATTATATCTTTGTTTTCGAAAGTAGAGGCAAAAATATTCATTTTTGCGGGTGAGTCTAAATCAACATAACCCATATCCAACAGATTTTGCTCATAGGTTGATTCTGAAAATTCCATTATTTCGTCATAATAAAGAGCGCATTGTTCGGTTGTGTAGTTGGGCAACGCCATATCAAGAGCCGCCGCTAACTGTTCTACACGCATACCGGACATCTGTTGTGCTACCTGTTGTGCGTATTGTGTCTTTACCTGTTCGCGAATCATTTTTGTAAACAGTTCGTTGAATTCTTCATCTGACATTGATGCAAAATATTCGTTAATTTCATCAATAGAAACGCTGACCTCTTCACTCATACCCTGAGCCATTTTAGCCTGCATTTCTTCACGAGTCATTGAATTGAGCACCGCATCGGTTTGTTGTTTAACAAAAGTTTCATCAGGAATACTGCTGATTTCAACATAACACTCGGCTTTATCCTTTGTATCAAGCGCACCTATATATTTGCGCAAAGCAGTTTCTTTTTCGGCATCGCTTAATGAGCCGGTTGTAGAATTAAACGGCAGTCCGGTTAAAATATCGGTATCGGGTGAAGCAAGTTGTGCGTTTATTACTTCGTTGCCGTCGGCGAGTTCTATAAGATGCTTTGTAAGGTCGTTTGTATAAGCAATGCTGCCTGTAAGCATGGTTGCAGCCGCATCTTCGTTAGGTCTTATAATACCCGTAACTTTCAGAGTCATCGCATTGTCATACAAATAACGCAGTCCGGCATCGGTGTCACGCAGGTCGGTGTAAAGTCCGGTTGCTTCATCATAGCGATAGCAATCGGCATTTAAAATTGCGCGATATTCGGTATTGCAGATGTCTTCATAAGACCATTTTTCAGCTTCTTTTTCTTCAAGTTTTGTGCCGTTTAACGCGGCGTTTGCCAAATTGTCAATATCTTCTGCCGAAATCAAACCCAAAGCATAAAGCGCTATATCGTCAAGTTCGTTGTTTTCATCAAGAACCAAAACAATTTCATCATAACTGTTAGGCCACGAGCCGTAGACAACATCATATTGTTCAAGCAATAAATCGTTTATTTTTGCGCCGTTATTGCCCGGTAAAAGTTCTTGCCATAAGCTTTTGCTCATTGAAGACATTGAGGCGATAGGCAAATTTGAGTTTGAATTGCCGAGCGAAGACAGAGCCGACATATCAATTCCGACATATTTAAGCATAAGGTCGGTAATGGTTTTTTCAAGATTTGAATACAAAATTTCACCGTCAACATTTTCGGTATATATCTGCATATCCAAATCATAAGAATATTGTATGCCGTTAACCGCTTTGGAAAGTTCCGTTGTTTCATCGGCTACCTGCTCTTCAAAATATTTTTTGAATGTTTTCAGGTCGTTTTTGCTTTCTTCTGCGCTGTTCATAGCGTTAATCATATCGTAAAGCGCTGATTTTTCATAAACGGCATCTTTTTCATGAGTTGAATTGTCAGATGTAATATTCATAAAAGCGCTCATAAGCGTCGACATATCCATTGTAGAGGCTTCAAGTGTAAGCGGATACACCGAAAGGGTGCTTTCTTGCACAGAGTCGATATACGCCGTCATACCTTGTGATATTGCAAGTATAAGCGCAATGCCGATTATGCCTATTGACCCTGCAAAAGAGGTAAGTATAGTTCTGCCTTTTTTTGTAATAAGATTTTTAAGTGACAGCATAAATGATGTGCCGAATGACATAGAGGGTCGCTTTATATTTTTCTCTTTTTCACACTTTTGTGTATCTAAAACATTTTCCTGACTTAATTCTTCTTGTGTTAAAGGCATAGAATCGTGTGTTATAACACCGTCAAGTATGTTAATAATACGCGAAGAATATTTTTCGGCAAGTTCGGGGTTATGGGTTACCATAATTATAAGTCGGTCATTTGATATTTTTTTCAAAATTTCCATAACCTGAACGCTGGTTTCGGTGTCGAGCGCGCCGGTAGGTTCATCCGCCAATATGATATCTGGATTATTAACAAGTGCGCGGGCTATAGCTACACGCTGCATCTGACCGCCCGACATTTCGCTCGGTTTTTTAGAAAGCTGGTCACCGAGTCCGACATCTTCCAAAGCTTTTTTTGCTCTTTCACGGCGTTCTGCTTTTGATACGCCTGAAAGCGTAAGCGCAAGTTCTACATTTTGCAAAACGGTTTGGTGGGGTATAAGGTTATAACTTTGAAAAACAAAACCTATTGAGTGATTGCGGTATGAGTCCCAATCGGCATCGGTGTATTCTTTTGTAGAACGCCCCGATATAATAAGGTCACCGCTTGTATAGCGGTCAAGTCCGCCGATAATGTTAAGCAGGGTTGTTTTTCCGCAACCCGACGGGCCGAGAATTGAAACAAATTCATTACTGCGAAATTCAATGCTGACACCTTTGAGCGCTTTGACCGCGGTATTGCCGGTTTCATAGTCTTTTGTTATATTGACAAGTTTAAGCACAACATTCGCTCCTTAATTTAAAATTACGCTATATTATAAAGGGTAATTTTTGCTAAATTGTGAATATTTGTAAAAAAATTATTCAGTATTGATAAATTTTAAGAAAAGTGTTATACTAACTTGAAACTTAAAGGAGGAATAATATGGAAAAAGCCTTTAAATATATGTGTATATTTATGTCTGCTGTTATAGCGCTTTCTTCTTTCTGTATGGTATTTGCTGTTTCTTTCGGTAAAAAATCTAACGACGATTTCTTGGGTTGTAACGAAATCGTAGGGAATATAAAGAATTATGAAATGAATATGACTTCGGTTATATATGTCAGAAACGATAAAGGTGATTGGGAAGAGTATCAGCGAATTCACGGCACCGAAAATCGAATTTGGGTAGATATTGAAGAAATACCGCAACAGCTTATAGACGCCTTCATTTCTATTGAAGACCAGCGCTTTTACAGCCACAGTGGCGTTGACTGGAAAAGAACTGCGGGCGCATTTATTAACTATTTGCCGTTTATAGATATATATTCATCAAATCAAGGCGGTTCTACAATTACACAACAGTTAATAAAGAATATAACTTCTGATAAAGAAGACAGTCCGGTGCGCAAACTGCGTGAAATTGCCCGCGCACTTCTTATTGAGAGAATGCTTGATAAAACAACCATTTTAGAAGCGTATCTGAACACTATATCTTTAGGTAACGGAATTTGCGGTGTGCAGGTTGCGTCTAACTACTATTTTAACAAAGATGTAAATCAGCTTAATTTGGCAGAATGTGCGGCGCTTGCGGCAATAACTAAAAACCCAACTGCTTATAACCCCGACACAAAACCCGAAGGTAATAAAAAACGCCGCGCAGATGTGCTTTATAAAATGTATGAACTTGATAAAATTTCCGAAGAAGAATATTCTTCGGCTCTTACTGCCGAAATAGTTATAGATAAATCTCAACAACATAATTTTGAAATACCTATTAACAACTATTTTGTAGATGCTTTAATAAGCCAGATTATCGACGATTTAAGCGAAAAATACAGTTGCAGTTCCGATACGGCTTCTGCTATGCTTTATAACGGCGGTTATCAAATTTATGCTACGCTTGATACAGATATTCAAGATATAATGGAATCTGTTTATTTAAAAAAAGACACTTATTTTTCGCAAAAAACACGCGATAAAGTAGGCGTTCAGTCTGCAATGACGGTTATGGATTATAACGGCAATATAGTCGGCATAGTCGGCGGTGTAGGTGAAAAAACCGTTAACCGCGGTCTTAACCGCGCTATTGATTCGCCCCGCCAGCCCGGCTCTACAATGAAGCCGCTCGGCGTTTATGTGCAGGCTATTGATAACGGATATGCTTCTTACTCAACAATGATTGAAGATAAACCTTTAGATAAATATTATTCCGACGGCAAAAAGGGACCTAAAGAGTGGTATGGTTATTACGCGGGTAATATGACAGTAGCAAAGGCTATTGAGCGTTCGGCTAATACAATACCGTGTTGGTTGTTAAAAGACCACATAGGTATTGATAATTCCTATAATTTCTTAACTCAAAAATTAAAATTAAACCATCTTACCGAATCGGATAAAAACATTGCTTCACTGGCACTCGGCGGTTGCCAATACGGTGTAACCACAACCGAATCTGCGGCGGCGTATGCGATTTTCGGCAACGGCGGTAAGTATTATGAGCCTAAAACTTATGTAAGAGTTTTGGATATAAACAATGAAATTGTTCTTGAAGCGGGTGAGGGCGAGCAGGTAATTAAAGAATCAACTGCTACCGTTATGAACCGTCTTCTGCAAAATGTTGTCTACGGCTCACAGGGCACCGGTAAAGGCATTGCTTCTTACAGTAAAATGAAAGCTTATGCAAAGACCGGCACATCAAGCGAGTCAAAAGACTTGTGGATGGTTGCGGGCACACCTTATTATGTAGGCAGTGTTTGGTATGGATTTGACCAACCGTCAAATGTTCATAACGGCGGCGCTGCGGCAAAAGTTTGGCTTGATGTTATGTCTAAAATTCATAAGGGCCTTGATGAAAAAGAATTTGAATACAGCGCAGATGTAATTGAGGCGAAATACTGCAACATAACTGGCAAATTGGCGGGTTCTTCGTGTCATAGCACTTCAAAGGGTTATTATATTTCAGGGGTCGAAATTGAAACTTGTTCCGGCAGTCATAAGGCAAAAGATGAGGAAAACGTTTCTTCGGAAGAATCTCCGACAGAAAGTAATGCTTCGGAAAATTCTTCATCAGATAACAGTTCTGATTCATCAAATACGAGTGGAGCGGCAAGCAACACCGACTCATCAAATGAGTCATCAACATCTTCGGATAATAATTCATCTGTAGACAGTAACATTTCCGGCGGTTCTTCAAGCACCGACACAAGTTCAGATACTGACAGCAGTTCCGATACCCCTTCAAAACAACCGGAAACCGACGGTAATAACACATCTGATACAAACGGAAACGAAACGCAATAATAACAACGGGGCATAAATTGTAAATGCCCCGTTAATTTTTTAAAAAAATATTGCCCAAACAACAATACTGTGATATAATAAATCGAATATTGGGTTATTATACCTGCTTTTATTTTAGGCGGTGAGTTTATGCGCATTTTGGGTATTGACCCCGGATATGCAACAATCGGTTACGGAATAGTCGAATATGATAATTTTAAATTTAAAACGATAGCATACGGCGCTGTTACAACAAAACCCGACAAGCCGTTTGCCGATAGGCTTTGTGATATTTTTGATGATATAACAACCCTTGTGCAAAATTATAAACCGAACAGCATTTCTATCGAAAAACTGTTTTTTAATACCAATACAACAACAGCAATTGATGTTGCACAGGCGCGTGGCGTTATATTGCTTGCGGCTCGCAGAGCGGGTGTAGAGGTTTATGAATACACACCGCTTCAGGTTAAACAGTCAATTACAGGTTACGGCAGAGCCGAAAAACATCAGGTTATGGAAATGGTTAAAAATCTTTTGTGTTTAAAAAGCGTCCCTAAACCGGACGACACTGCCGACGCTTTGGCGCTTGCAATTTGCCATGCGCACAGTTCGGGCAGTTTATACACAAAACTTTCTAAAGGAGAATTAAGATAAATGATAGCTACCTTAAACGGTAAACTTATAATAAAAGAGTTAAACTATGTTGTAGTAGAATGCGGCGGCGTAGGCATAAAATGCTTTGTAACTCAAAATACACACGGCGTTGTCGGCAATGTCGGCGACAATGTGTTTTTGTATACATATCTTGCGGTTCGTGAAGATGCGCTTGATTTATACGGTTTTATTGACTCTAAAGAACTTGAGGTGTTTAAATTGATAACATCTGTAAGCGGTGTCGGTTCAAAAATCGGTTTGGCAATTCTTTCGGAATTTTCAGCAGATAAAATTTTGCTTTACATCGCAAGCGGTGATGCAAAATCACTTACAGCAGCATCAGGTGTAGGAATAAAGCTTGCGCAGCGTATTGTGCTTGAACTTAAAGACAAAGTCGGAAGTGTTTCCGCAAGTGATGATTTTTCTGATATAAAGGCTGTGGGCAACGCTACTGCAAACAGTTCTTCAAAAGAGGCAATAGAGGCGCTTGTGTCACTCGGCTATACACAAAGTGAGGCTTCGCTTGCTGTGGGCAGACTTGACCAGTCGCTTGACACTAATACACTTATAAAACAGGCACTTAAATCTTTGGCAAGGGGGTTATAATCTGTGATAGAGCAGGAAATGGATTTTGAAAACAGAATAGTATCACCCGAATACAATATGACCGAAGATGATGCAGAACTTTCTTTGCGACCTAAAACACTTGACGATTATATAGGTCAGGACAAGGTTAAAGATAACTTAAGCATTTATATAAAGGCGGCGCGTCAGCGCCACGAGTCACTAGACCATGTGTTGCTTTACGGTCCTCCCGGACTCGGTAAAACCACGCTTTCAAGCATTATTGCTCGTGAAATGGGTGTTAATTTGCGCGTTACATCGGGTCCTGCCATTGAAAAGCAGGGTGACTTGGTGGCAATACTTACTTCGCTTAACGAAGGCGATGTTTTGTTTATTGACGAAATACACCGTCTTTCAAGAAATGTTGAAGAAATACTTTATCCCGCTATGGAAGATTTTTCGCTTGACATTATCTTGGGCAAAGGTCCTTCTGCGCGTTCTATCAGACTTGATGTTCCGCATTTTACACTTGTCGGTGCTACAACAAGGTCGGGTCAGCTTACAGCGCCGTTGCGTGACCGTTTCGGTGTGCTTTTGCGTTTAGAACTTTATACACCCGAACAGTTAGGACAAATTGTAAAGCGTTCGGCAGGAATTTTGGGTATACCTATTGATGATGAGGGTGCTTTGGAAATCGCTTCGCGTTCACGCGGAACGCCGCGTATTGCCAACCGACTTTTAAAGCGCGTGCGCGACATTGCCGAAATTGAGTTCAACGGTGAAATTACCGTAGATGTGGCGCAATCGGCGCTTGCAAGGTTTGAAATTGATGAATTGGGACTTGACGATTTTGACCGTAAGATGCTTTCTGCAATTATAAACAATTACGGCGGCGGTCCTGTCGGACTTGATACTTTGGCGGCGGCAGTCGGCGAAGAGTCGGTTACTATCGAAGATGTTTACGAGCCGTATTTGATGCAAATCGGTTTTTTGACACGCACTCCGCGCGGCAGATGCGTAACGCAGGCGGCGTATGAACATCTGGGAATAAAAAATAATAACGCGCAACAATCACTTTTATAAAGGATGTTTCAATGAGAACTGTAGACGATTTTAAAGATTACGAACTTATCGACGCCGATAGCGGAGAAAGACTTGAGCGTTGGGGTGACATAATTTTAATCAGACCCGACCCACAGATAATCTGGAGCGAGGGTAGGCGTGACAGCCGTTGGCGTGATGCGCACGCCGTGTATCACCGTTCAAACAGCGGCGGAGGTTATTGGGAAACGCTTAAAAAAGTTCCTGATGTGTGGAGCATTTCATATAATGACCTGACTTTCAGGTTAAAACCTATGGGCTTTAAGCACACCGGTCTTTTTCCGGAACAGGCTGTTAACTGGAAATTGGCGCAAAAACTTATTGCAGATTCAAACCGTGAAATTTCGGTGCTTAACCTTTTTGCATATACAGGCGGCGCTACTGTCGCTTGTTTAAAAGCAGGCGCAAAGGTTACCCATGTTGACGCATCTAAAGGTATGGTCGGATGGGCAAAGGAAAACGCCGTTGCAACCGGCGTTGCCGAAAAGCCTGTCAGGTGGCTTGTTGATGATTGTATGAAGTTTGTTAAGCGTGAAATAAGACGCGGCAATAAATACGATGCAATAATTATGGACCCGCCTTCTTACGGCAGAGGTCCAAACGGCGAGGTTTGGAAGTTGGAACAGCAACTTTCCGAATTGTTAAACGATGTCGGCAAACTTTTGAGCGATGACCCGCTGTTTTTCTTTCTTAATTCATATACCGGCGGATTGTCGCCGACAATATTAAATTATATGGTTAAAAGCTGTGTTGCACCAAAAGGCATGGGCAAGGTCTATACCGACGAAATCGGACTTACTGTTACAAAGCGTAACATTGTTTTACCTTGCGGAAACACAACTGTATGGACAAAGTAAATGGATAATATTATTGAAGTTAAAAACATTACATTTGAATATGAGGATGACGAACTAAAAAAAGCGGTTTTAAACAATTTCAGCCTAAATATAGAGCGCGGAAGTTTTACTGTTATATTAGGTCATAACGGTTCGGGTAAATCAACCTTGGCAAAGTTGTTAAACGGACTGTATAAACCAACCGACGGTGAAATTTTAGTAGACGGCATTTCTACAAAAGATGAGGAGCACGAGATAGAAATAAAACGCCGTGTCGGACTTGTTTTTCAAAACCCGGATAATCAGCTTGTGGCTTCTGTTGTGGAAGAAGATGTTGCTTTCGGACCTGAAAATTTAGGTCACAAGCCGTCGGTTATAAGGCAAGAGGTTGATGAAGCATTAAAAGCCGTTGATATGTATGAATTCCGCAAATCAACACCTCACAGGCTTTCGGGCGGTCAAAAACAACGTATTGCAATCGCCGGCATTATAGCTATGAAGCCCGACTGCATCGTTCTTGATGAGCCTACGGCAATGCTTGACCCAAAGGGCAGGGCAGAGATTATATCAACCATTAAAAAACTTAACCGCGAAAACGGCATAACGGTTGTCTTGATAACTCATTTTATGGAAGAAGCCGAAGACGCTGACCGCGTAATAGTTATGGACAGCGGAAAAATTGTGGCAGACTCAACACCTAAAAATATTTTCAGTGATATAAAATTACTTAAAGAGGTCGGACTCGATGTTCCGCAAACCACCGAATTGCTTTACCGCTTAAAATTAGGCGGCATGAATATTACCACAGATGTTATTTCTATAGAAGAATCAGCACAAAAAATTTATGAGGCGATTCATTTGGAGGAAATTTAATTGGCAATACTTGAAGTCAAAAATTTGACGCATACTTATGATGAAAATACAACTTTTACAAACGATGCTGTTAAAAATGTAAGTTTCGGCATAAATAAAGGTGAAATTGTCGGTATAATCGGTCATACCGGTTCGGGCAAATCAACCCTTGTTCAGCATTTAAACGGTCTTTTAAAGCCAACCGACGGCGAAGTTTTGTTAGACAATGTAAATATTTGGGACAACCCCAAGAATATACGCTCAATACGCTCGCGAGTGGGTCTTGTTTTTCAGTATCCCGAATATCAGTTGTTTGAAGACACCGTTTACAAAGATATTGCTTTCGGTCCTAAAAATATGGGACTTGCCGAAGATGAAATTGCGCACCGCATAGCCGAGATTTGCGAACTTGTGGGTGTTAAGCCGGAATATCTTGATAAATCACCTTTTGATTTATCCGGCGGTGAACAGCGCCGTGTTGCAATTGCGGGTGTTATGGCAATGCAACCCGAAATAATTGTTTTTGATGAACCCGTTGCAGGTCTTGACCCAAGGGGACGCGCCGATGTTGTAAAAATGATTTCGGACTATCGCAACAAATACAACGCAACCGTTCTTATAATTTCACACAATATGGAAGATATGGCGGTTCTTGCTGATAAACTTATAGTTATGAACAGCGGTGAAATGGTTATGTTTGACACAACCGAAAATGTTTTCCGCCAAAATGAACTTTTACAGTCAATAGGTCTTAATGTGCCGATGGTTACGCAAATAATGCTCAAACTAAAAGAAAAGGGTGTCGCTTTGCCCGACGATATTTTTACCGTTGACCGTGCCGCAGAATGTTTGCTCGAAATATACAAAGGGGGTAATAGCAATGCTTAATGATATTACCTTCGGTCAGTATTACGAAAGCAATTCTTTTGTGCATAGGCTTGACCCCCGCACAAAACTTATATTGCTTATTGCTGTTATTGTATTTATATTTATTGCAGACGGATGGCTCCCGCTTGCTGTTGTTGCGCTTCTTATTTTTGCAACAATATTCGCATCTAAAGTTCCGTTTAAGATGTATTTAAAAAATATTAAGGCTATTTTGCCTATTATTATTTTTACGCTTATAATAAATTTGTTTTATAACGGCGGCGGCGAAGTGTTGTTTTCTGTTTGGAAACTTACCGTAACAACAGGCTCTGTAAGCAGGGCGCTGTATATGGCTTCACGAATTTTGTTGCTGATTATAATAAGCGCAGTTCTTACCTATACAACAACACCTAACGATTTAACCGATGCTATCGAAAGTTTGTTGTCACCGTTAAAAGTTATAGGACTTAAAAATGCTGTTCATACACTTGCTATGATGATGACAATAGCGCTTAGATTCATACCTACGCTTATTGAAGAAACACAAAAAATTATGAACGCTCAAAAGGCGCGTGGAGCCGACCTTGAAAACGGAAAACTTATTGAAAGAATTAAAGCGCTTATTCCTATTTTGATACCGCTTTTAATTTCTTCGGTTCGCAGAGCTTATGAACTTGCCGAGGCAATGGAGTGCCGCTGTTATAACGGCGGTGAGGGCAGACAAAGAATGAAACAACTTAAATATTCAAAACTTGACTTGTTTGCTTTTTTGACAGTCGCATTAGGATGCGTTTTTGTAATTGCCATAAATATTATAATATAATTTCGGAGTAATTTTGATATGAAGAGAATGCTGCTTACAATTTCATACGACGGCACCGCATATCACGGTTGGCAGGTTCAACCTAACGGAATTACCGTGCAGGAAACCTTGCAAAATGCCCTTTGCAAACTGATGGGTGTAAGACCGTCTGTTACAGGTTGCAGCAGAACCGACGCCGGCGTCCACGCGCGTGAGTTTGTGTGCCATATCGACTGCGATGATAAATTTCCCGAAAATGCTTTTTTAAAAGGTCTTAATTCCTTGTTACCTAACGATATTGCGGTTATAGGTTGCCGAGAGGTTAATAAAGATTTTCACGCAAGATATAACGCAAAAGGAAAAACATATATTTATTCTATGTATACAGGTGTCATAAATCCTTTTGATGAAAGATATAATCTTCATATTGAAAAGATGCCGAACATAGATTTAATGAATAAGTTTTGTTCAGGCATTGTAGGCGAGCATAATTTTGAAGGCTTTTCAAGTTCTAAAAGAACGGTTATTGATACCGTAAGAACTGTAAGCGAATGTGCCGTTACATCAGATGAAAATAAAATTCATTTTAAAATAACGGCAAACGGTTTTTTGTATAATATGGTTCGTATACTTGCAGGCACTGCGTTAGCTGTGGGGTATAAAAGATTAGATTATGACTGCTATAACGAAGTATTTAAAACAGGTGACCGCGCCAAAGCGGGCGATACATTACCCCCACATGCGCTTATGCTTGAAAAGGTGTATTATTGATTTCAAATTTTAAGGTGGTGTAATAATTGCCGAAATATAAGCGAAAAAAAGTCAGAAAAGTTTTTAAACAAAAACACGCAAAAAATAACCAAAACAATGACATAATTATGTCAAATTCAAAAAGCAAAAAGCAAAATATTGTTCCCGAAAGCGATATAAAGGTTGTTCGCGGCGCAAAATTAAAACGCAAACGCAGAATAACCGCCATGCTTACGGCTGTCGCTGTTATATGCGCCTTTTGTATTTTTATGTCATTGATTTTGCCCGTGTCTTTAGCTGAAAATATAGTTAATACCGTATCTGTTATGGGCGCCGGCTCATATCCGTCAAATATATCCGGCTCAACTGTTCTTGATACGGTATCAAACGGCTCTTATTATTATGTTCTGTCAGATACAAACATAACGGCTTTTAACAATTCAGGTAAAAAAATCTTTTCTGAAATGCACGGCTTTGCGAACCCGATTATGTCGGTTTCAAGCACCAGAGCTATAGTTTATGACCAAGGCGGTAATAATCTATATGTATATAATTTAAGCGGACAGATAAATTCATTACAAACCGAAAATAAAATTATATCCGCAAATATTTCAAGGTCAGGCAATTTTGCAGTTGCCACACATTCAGACAGTTACACATCTTCGGTTTTTGTTTATGATAAAAACTGTGAGCAAATTTATGTTTGGAATTCGGCAAAAAATATTGTCAATAATGTATTGCTCAACTCCTCCGGCAAACAGCTTGCCGTTTCAACTCTCAATGCGGTTTCAGGTCAATATGATTCTAATGTTTTAATTTTAGATTTTGAATCACCGGACCCGCTTTATACGCTTAAACTTGACACTTCTGTAGCGCTGTCCTTAATCAATTCGGGCAAAGGCATATCGGTTATAACTGCCGATAAGTATAAGTTTATTCACTGGTCAAAATCCACCGTCAGTGATATTACGGCTTCGGGTGAGATAAACGTTTGCTGTCGAGGTAAAAACGGAACTTTGCTTGTGTTTAACCGTGCTAATGACCGAAGTGATAACACAGTAGTTCTTGTTTCTAACAAAGGCGAAAAAATTTCGGAATTTAAGCTAAACGGAATAATTACGGATATAGCCTTTACAAATAACCGTGTTTATTATATCAGCGAAAACAAGGTAAGCATTACCGATAAAAACGGCGTTGTTTTACGCGATGCGCCCTGCGATTACGGTGCTGTAAGATTTTCGGTTACGGGGTCTAATTCGCTGGCGCTTATCAGTGACAAGCAAGTTTCAAAAATCAATATTGAAAAAGAGGAGTAGGGGTTTATGTCATATATTCTTGACGGTATTATTATTTTAATAGTTTTGGTTACAGTCTTTTTATCGGCAAAAAAAGGTTTTGTTCGCACACTTATTGAAGTAGTAGGATTTATTGCGGCAATTTTTATAGCATTTACATTTAGTTCACCAATAGCTAATACGGTTTATGATAAAATGTTTGAGCCGATGGTGGTAAAAACTGTCGACGGTGTTGCCGAAAATGCGGCAGGCAGCGCAACTTCGGCTGTTGATGCCGTGTGGCAAAAAATGCCGTCTTTTATTACAGAAAGCAGTTTTTTAGGCATCTCAAAGGAGAGTGTTACCTCGCAGGTTGAAACCGAAGTAGCAAACGGCACCGAGCAGATAGCAACATCTGTGTCTAATTCTTTTGCAAAGCCTGTTATAACCCAATTGCTTTCAATTGTTATTTCTACAATTTTGGTAGTTGCTCTGATTTTTGTTGTTAAACTTCTTGCAAAATACATTAACAAATTGTTTAACTTCAGCATTATAGGCAGTATAAACCGAACACTCGGCGGGCTTTTAGGCTTGGTAAAAGGTCTTGCAATTTCAATTGTATTTTGTATGGTTGTTACGCTTATATTATCGTTTACCAAAAACGGATTTTTAATTTTTACATACGATGCAATCAATTCTTCGTATATATTTAAGCTTTTAGTGGGCTTTTCGCCCTTTATATAAATTTTTTCAGCATTTCAAGGAGTTTTAATTTAAAATGAAATTATGTTCAAAGTGTAAAAAAAGACCTGCGGTTGTCTTTATGTCAAATCCTCTTAATCCAAACGGAGAAACCGAGGGCTTGTGCCTTGCTTGCGCAAAAGAACTCGGTATAAAGCCTGTTGACGATATGCTTAAAAGTATGAATATATCAGATGAAGATATAGAACAAATGAGCGACCAGTTTTTAGAGGCAATGTCAGCCGAAGATATGGATATAGATGACGAGTCTTTAAATGACGAAACATTTGATTTAGGCACAGCGCCGGCAATTCCTTTCTTAAAAAATCTTTTCGGCGGTTCACAAAACAGCACAAACGAAAAAGCAAAAGAGTCAAAATCAAAAGGCGAAAAGCCAAAGTCCAAAAAGCGCCGTTTTGTTGAGCAATATTGCGACAATTTAACAAAACGCGCAAAAGAAGGTAAACTTGATGTTGTTATAGGCCGTGACCGTGAGCTTGAGCGTATGTTGCAAATTCTTTCACGCAGGTCCAAAAACAACCCTTGCCTTATAGGTGAGCCGGGCGTCGGTAAAACCGCAATAGTAGAAGGTCTTGCACTTAAAATTGCACAAGGCACTGCTCCTGCGCGACTTTTAGATAAAGAAATATATATGCTTGACCTTACATGTCTTGTTGCAGGCACACAATTCAGAGGTCAGTTTGAAAGCCGTGTAAAAGGACTTATCGAAGAGGTAAAAAAAGCGGGCAATATAATATTATTTATTGATGAGATTCATAACCTTGTGGGCGCGGGTGACTCGGCTGAAGGCTCTATGAATGCCGCAAACATTTTAAAACCTGCTTTGTCACGCGGTGAAATTCAGGTTATAGGCGCTACCACCTTTAAAGAATACCGTAAGTATATCGAAAAAGATGCCGCGCTTGAACGCCGTTTTCAGCCTATTACGGTAGAAGAACCGTCAATAGCCGAAACAATAAAAGTTATGCAGGGCATAAAGCCTTATTATGAAGGCTATCATACGGTAACAATTCCCGATAGCATTGTAGAAAAAACAGTCTATCTTTCCGAAAGATATGTAACCGACAGATTTTTACCCGACAAAGCGATAGATTTGCTTGATGAAGCCTGCGCCTGCGCAAGTCTTGAAAATAAAGCGGTAGACGAACTTTATGTTGCTAATAAAAAGGTTGCCGAATATTCAAAACAGTTGGATGAACTTACCGCCGATGTCGAAAATCCCGATTACGAAAAGCAGGCAATGATTAAATCCAATCTTGAAAAGTATAAAAACCAGGCAGAAAGTCTTTGTGAAGCGGCGGCAAACAATACAGTTACCGAGCGTCATCTTGCAACAGTTATTGAAATGTGGACCGGTATTCCCGCCTCAAAAATTGAAGAAAATGAGCTTACAAAGCTTGCTAATCTTGAAGATAAATTAAACGAGCGTGTTATAGGTCAAGAAGATGCTACAAAACTTGTGGCAGACGCTGTAAAACGCTCAAGGGTAAAAACAAGTTCATTGCATCGACCCGCATCTTTTATATTTGTAGGACCTACCGGTGTAGGTAAAACAGAACTTGTAAAAGTGCTGTCTGAACAGCTTTTTGACACACCCGAAACTTTTATAAGACTTGATATGTCTGAATTTATGGAAAAGCACTCAGTTTCTCGCCTTATAGGAGCGCCTCCCGGATATGTCGGCTATGACGAAGCAGGACAACTTACCGAAAAAGTCCGCAGAAAGCCGTATTCGGTAATACTGATTGACGAAATTGAAAAGGCGCATCCCGATGTGCTTAATATT
>JAXJVR010000032.1:0-10868 GCA_036308405.1 Acutalibacteraceae bacterium | reverse complement strand
CCTATATGCTGTGAAAGCAAAAGAGTCACCTTATTAAAGTGTAATTCACACTCGGTTAAAGGCGCCGGCTTATTGTAGCTGTTAAGTCCTATTCTGCTTGTAAGGCGCGACATCGGCACCTGACGAAGCGGTCTTTCGGGACGGGGCGTCGGCGATTGCTCAAATCTTTCGGGTTTAATGCCTGCTTTACGCAACTCAGCCTTACAAGCCGAAAGCAAGGTGCGCGGTGACAGACCCTGTCCGCAGGAATACTCCTCACAAAGTCCGCAACCCGAACAGTAAAGCGAGTCAATATACGGCGCCGCATCGTTTGTTATTCCGTTAGAAGCAACGCGCATAAATTCCGACGGATTTATCGGGTGGCCCAAAAGATTTCGTGAGCAAAGGCTTGTGCAATAACTGCATTGACAGCAAGCCGCCATAGCGCGCTTCATATCTATAAAGGTTTTTGCCTGACGCTTTTTTATAAGCTGATGTTCACTCGGCAATACCAAAACCGCATTTGTTGTTTTGGTTACAATGTTTGCGGGACTGCCCAAAACGCCCATCATAGGTCCGCCTATAATAAATGCGGGGTCGGGCGTTGTTATGTTGCCTGCAGTTTTTAAAACTTCACCCACCGTTACACCGAGCGGCACGCAAACGGTAATCGGGTTTTCGACCTCGCCTGCTACGGTAACATATTTGTGTGTTACGGGAATTCCGTTTAATGCCTTATAAACATTGTATACGGTTTCTACATTCAAAACCGTAACTCCTACAGAAAGCGGAATATTGCCGGGCGGAACTACCCTGCCGGTAACCTCGTAAGTCAAAATGACCTCGTCACCCGCCGGATAAACATCATTAAGGCGAAATATTTCTATATTTTTAAAAAACTCCGTAAAAGGTTCTATTGCGGCGGCAGTCTTTTTATAAGACTTTTTAAGAGCAATATATACCTTTTTGGCGTTTACTGTTTTCGAGATTAAATCAAGGGCTTCAAAAATTTCACGCGGATGCGTTTCTAACACCTGACGGTGCAGTTTAAGCAACGGTTCACACTCGGCACAATTTAAAATAATTGTGTCGGCTTTTTCGCTAAGCTTCGCATAGGTCGGAAAACCTGCTCCGCCGGCGCCTACAATACCGTTTTCGCGCAAAATGCCCTGAAGTTCAGTAAGTTTCATTTATTACAACTCCGGTAAACCTATTCCGTTATCAACAATGCCTACGATTGCGGCATCAATAGGTGCGTCTTTCATATCACAGCCTATTCTTGCGGCAGAACCCGTTGCTACAAGAACTACCTCGCCTATACCTGCGCCGACATTATCGGTTGCTACAATTTTTAAATTCGGGTCGCCCAATTTTTCAAGCGGCTCGACAATCATAAATTTAGAACCCACTAATTTTTCATTTTTGCGGGTGGAAACAATAGTTCCTACTACTTTTCCGACTATCATTATAACAGTCCTTTTCAGTTAAATTTGCCCGAAGGCTTTGGGGAAGAGATAAAACGCATCCCTTCCCCTTAAATTTTGAATTACTTTAATGAGGGAAGAATTTTCTCTACATCGCTGTGGGGTCT
Organism: Acutalibacteraceae bacterium; assembly: GCA_036308405.1. Classification (GTDB taxonomy): domain Bacteria; phylum Bacillota; class Clostridia; order Oscillospirales; family Acutalibacteraceae; genus UBA737. The sequence continues at coordinate 9,298 of JAXJVR010000032.1, read as the reverse complement.
AGGTATTACTTGTGTTGCAATAACTTCACCCAAAGAAGCGGCTGAAGATGAGCCTGCCTCTACGGCGGCTTTTACTGCGCCTACATCACCGCGAACCATTACAGATACAAGACCCGAACCGATTTTTTCGGTGCCGATAAGTTCTACATTTGCAGCCTTTACCATTGCATCTGCGGCTTCGATTGCGGCTACAAGACCGCGGGTTTCTACCATACCTAATGCTTCAAGTGCCATTTTTTTAACCTCCTTTGTTTGTGTGGTTATTTCAGACTTATTTTCTGTCGCAGATTTGCTTGCTGTAGCTTTTTCTGCGACGGATTTAGCTTTTGTTGCAGTTGTTTTTTTAGTTGCACTCATTGTTTATCGCCTGCCTTATTTTTCATACGCGAAGCGCTCATATTAAGCAACCGTTCAACCTCTTTATGAGGGTTTGCAATAACCGCATAAGATACAGGTTTTTTAATGGCTCCCGCCACCGCGTTTTCTACAGCGGCGCTTACGGCAGACACCTGACCCTCTACCACAACGGTTACAAGACGGCCTCCGAGTTTTCGCTCCCAGGTTACAAACTCAACATCTGCCGATTTGCACATTATATCAAGGCAATCAATAGCAGCCGTTACACCCGTAACCTCAATGAGCCCTATAGACTTCATAACTTATTACCTCTTAAAATATCAGAATTTAGGAAGTATTTTTTCAACATCTGCATGCGGTCTCGGTATTACATGAACTGCTACAAGTTCACCGAGGCGTGAAGCGTTTGCAGAGCCTGCTTCTACAGCGGCTTTTACTGCGCCCACATCACCGCGAACCATTACGGATACGAGTCCCGAACCGATTTTTTCGGTTCCTATAAGTGTTACTTCGGCAGCCTTTACCATTGCGTCTGCCGCTTCAATAGCAGCGGTAAGACCGCGGGTTTCTACCATACCAAGTGCTTCTTTCATAAATTTATCCTCCAAAAGTTATTTTAATTTTTATCAAATGCGTTAAGTTTAAGCATTTGTTCTGTATCTTCTTCGGTGCGCGGAATAATATAACTTGCTACAACGCCGGTTATATTTTCGGCGGCAATTTTTGCCGCGTCCATTGCGGCTTCAACCGCATCGACAGAACCGCGAAATTTTATTGCCACAATAAGCGGAACATCTAACTCATCGGCATTGGCAGGTTTGTTTTTGTCAAAATTTTCAACAGTAACATCTGCCGCTTTGCAACCTGCGTCACACGCTACAAACGCCGCAACCAAACCGAATACCTCAAGAATACCTGTTGCCTTACCCATTTAATACTCTCCTGTCTTACTTGTTAACAATAGCAATTTTAAGACCTTCCATTTTAAGATTGGTCACAAGTGCATCGTTAATCTGCTCAAGGGGATATTTATGGGTTATAAGTTTCTCTATCGGAAGTCCTATGCCTTTAGCGCGCTTTAAGAAATCAAAGGTGGTGGCATAATCACGAAGTGTGTATACCCATGAACCAACTGTTGTTATCTCTTTTGCGCAAATGTCAAAGTGAGGGTTAATTTGTGCGTCACCGCCGTTGATAAAGAAACCAAGTTCGCAAAGTCCGCCGCCGTTGCGAATAAATTTATAAATGTTGCTGTGAGCAACCGGCGAGCCTGTGCATTGGAACGCAAAATCGGCATAATAACCGCCGAGCGCGTCTTTAACACCTTCGGTCAAAGCCTCTATGCCCTTGTAATTTTTAAAGTTAACAACTGCATTTGCACCCATTTCGCGAGCAAATTGAAGTCGCTTATCTTCACCGTCAACCGCTACGATGTTTTCAATACCCATTGTGCGAAGAACGGCAATGCATATAAGACCTATAGGTCCGCAACCCTGAACAACAACGCGGCTGTTAAAACGAAGAATACCGGTTGTTTTTGCGCGTTCAACTGCGTGAATAAGCACGGCGCAGGGTTCGATAAGTATTCTTGAATCAAGGTCAAGGTCGCTTACATTAAATATTGTAGAGCCGCCGCGAACAAGAATATAATCACTGAACCAACCGTTAAGATGAATATCATCGTCGGGAAGCAGGCCGTAAACATCGGCACCGCCGACATTTTGCTTGTTAAGGTCAAACATCGTAATATCGGGGTTGTCTTTAAAAATCATACAGGTAACAACCTTGTCGCCCACATTAAGCGGTTTGCCTGCTGAGTCTTTTTTAACATTTTTACCCATTTTAACTATTTCACCGGTGCCTTCGTGACCGAGCGCTACCGGAATAAGACCGAACGGGTCGCGTTTGAATTCGTGAGCGTCAGTGCCGCAAACACCGCAACCCTCTACCTTTACAAGAATATCGTCATCACCTACATTAGGCATAGGATATTCTTTTATTTCAAACTTTTCAAGGTCTGTAAGCACAGCAACATGTGCGGTAGCAGGAATTGAGGCATTGCTTGCAGCAGTTGTAGCTGTAGGCGCTGATTTAGCGTTCATACTGTCAAGAACCTGACGCACAATCTGTTCTATGTTGGAAGAATTTATATCCATTACAGAAAATTTCCTTTCTCAAAAATTTCTTTACCGTAAGCCGAAAGCATTGTGTCCTGTTCCTCGCTTCCGCCGCTTACACCCAAGCCGCCGATTATTTCGCCCGACTTGTTTTTTAACGGCTCACCGCCGCCGAAAACAACAATCTTGCCCTGATTTGTAAACTGTATACCGTAAAGCGAGCCGCCCGGTTGAGCAAGGGGTTTAAGCGCCTTTGTTGACATTTTAAGCGCAACCGCCGTAAACGCCTTTTGCACAGCTATATCAAAGCTTGCTATATAGGCGCCGTCCATACTCTCGGTCAAAATTGTGTGTCCGGCTTTGTCTGAAACCGCAACAACAGCCTTAACGCCGATTATCTTTGCTTTTTGCTTAACCTTTTCGGCAAGTTTAAGCGCAGTATCGAGCGTTACATTCTGTTGCGATTTAATCTGCTCTGCCACTGCGTTTGCGACAGATTGCAGAGATTTGTCATTCATAATTATTTCCCGAGTTGTTCAAGAACACGCTTTGTAATTTCAGAAACCAAATCGGCGTCAGCGTTACCGCAGGTGCAGTTGCCGCCGCAACCGTGACAGCTGGGCTGTCCGCTTTGAGCGTTGGGGCAAAGGTCTGCCGGGTGTTTACCCTTAAGGCCGAACTGACGGCGAATTTCATAAAGGCGCTGAACCTGTGAATCGGAAAGTTCTTTAGGTCCGCCGAGTTGTTTTGAGATGTAAAGAAGTTTAGCGTAAAATTCTACCGATTCCATCTTGTGATAAGCATTAAGAAGCGAGTCCGAATATGTAAGCGCACCGTGATTTTCAAGCAAAACTGCGTCAAATGACTGCAAATATTTTGAAACGGCATTCGGAATTTCTTCGGTAGAAGGTGTGCCGTATTCAGCAATAGGCACGCAACCCAAAGCAATTACTGCTTCCGGCATAATCGGCTGTGTAAGCGGAATGCCTGCGATAGCAAAACCGGTTGCATATACAGGATGCGCGTGAACTACCGAATTAACATCGGGGCGTTCTTTATAAACACGCATGTGCATCTTAATTTCAGAAGAAGGCTTAAAGCCTTTGTTTGCCTGAAGCACTTTGCCGTCACGGTCAACCTTGCAGATGTATTCGGGTGTCATAAAGCCCTTACTTACACCTGTAGGTGTGCAAAGAAACTCATTGTCGTTAAGCTTTACAGAAATGTTACCGTCATTTGCGGCAACCATTCCCTTGTCGTAAATACGCTTACCGATGTCGCATATTTGCTTCTTGATTTCATACTCGTTTACCATAATAATTTCTCCTTAATTTTGAAATTTTGCTGTTTGTTTATTTTATAATACCACTTAAAAGCGGTAAAGTCAACATAAAAAAGGCAATATTTTTGGTTTTTTCTGTTATTTTTCTTGTTTTTTGTGAGTTTTAAGATGTTCAAGCACTTGATTTATGCCCTCTCTTGTTTTTGAGTCCACCTTATACACCGTTTTGCAACCCGAAAGACGCAACCATTTCTCTGCGCGGGATGGGTCTGCTTTGTTGCATTTTGTTACAATACCTATAACCTCGCGGTTAACCATACAGGTAACGTTAGGCGGAAAAAGCGAATACTGTTCATCTGCCGCTATAAGCAAAGCGACTACATCCGCTTCATAAGCATAAAGGCAAAGCGCTGCACCGAGGTCATGATTTTCGGCATATTCACCCGGTGTGTCAATCAAAAAATCACCGTAATCAATATACTGTGTTTTATGATACTCGGTTTTTTCACCCTTAAGCGCCTGAGTCAGCGTTGTCTTGCCGACGCCGCTGCGACCTATAAGAATAAGTTTTTTCATCAGGTTTTTGTCACTTCGCAAACGGTAAAGCCAAGCTTGTTTTTAACATATTCATTTATTGCAAAAAGCGAAGCCTCGACCTCACTTACCGTGCCGGTTAAAATTACCGTTCCGCTGAAGCGGTCAACAAAACCAAGTGTTGCGCCCGAAGATTTTATTGCAATATCCGCCGCAATAATAGCCGTTTCGCTGGGTGATACGGTTAAAATACCTATAGCGCCCTTGTGTTCTTGAGCCGGGTCTAACCCTAACTTTTGATAGAGTATTTCATCGGGGTTTGCAATTATGTGGGCAAGCGTTATTTGCTTACCGGGGACAAGTTCTTGAATTATTCGCGCTTTGTCGCCGCCCTGTAAATTTTCAAACTGCATTATTTAACCTCCTATGTGTGTTATAAGCCCGTGCTTTTGCGCCGTTTGCTTAAGCACATTCATAAGTTCGTTTGTAGGTGATTTTAAATCACCCATCGGATATTCGCGACCGAGTCCCGTATATTTATCACGCCCCATATTATGATAAGGCAAAAGGTGAATTTCATTAACATTAGGCAAGCTTGCCGCAAATTCGGCAATTTGCGAAATTTCTTCAACGGTATCGTTAAAAGTCGGTATAACCGGAACGCGAATTATAAGTTTTTTAGCATTTTGAGCTATAAGTTTTGCATTTTCAAGAATTCGCTCATTGCTTTGAGTTGTAAATTCTTTATGCTTTTGTGGGTTTATGTGCTTAATATCCATAAGCACCGTATCAAGATAAGGTAAAAATCTTTTAATAACATCGGCGCTTGCAAAACCGGTGGTTTCGATAGCGGTATTTACTCCGCTGTCTTTGCAGGCTTTAAGCAACGCTACGGCAAAGTCGGGTTGCAAAAGGCTTTCACCGCCCGAAAGCGTTATTCCTCCGCCCGAACGGTTATAGTAAGGTCTGTCCTGCAAAACCTCTTTTAAAACCTCGCCCACGGTTACATCTTTACCCATAACCTTGGGTTTACCGTTTTGCATCATTGTTTCAACATCAAATGATTGAGATTCCGGATTACAGCACCAACGGCATCTAAGCGCACAGCCTTTTAAAAATACTATTGTGCGCACACCGGGACCGTCATGCGTAGAAAACCGCTGAATATCAAAAATTCTTCCTTGGACCGAAAGACAATCGTTCAATACTAACAACCTCCCTGCTCGGTGCGATTGATAATATCATCTTGCAATGAACGAGAAAGCGTTGTAAACAAAGCGCTGTATCCCGCAACACGAACAACCAATGACTTGTATTTTTCGGGATGCTTTTGTGCGTCACGCAGGGTTTCACGGCTTACAACATTAAATTGCATGTGCATACCCTTTTGGTCAAAATAACCGCGCACAAGCGCCACAAAACTTTCAAGTCCTTCGGGACCTGCAAGCGCGCTCGGATGAAATTTCATATTAAACAAAGTGCCGTTAGAGGCGATAAAATGGTCAAGCTTTGAAACCGAGTTTGCCGATGCGGTAGGACCTTTTATATCTCTGCCTGCCGCGGGACCTACGCCGTCTGCAATAGGTGTGTAGGCAAGTCTGCCGTCGGGTGTAGCACCGGTTTGCGCACCCAGCGGAACATTTGCAGATACCGGATAAAGACCTGCCTGAAATCTGCCGCCGCGCGGATTGGTATAATTTTCAAGCGGTTTTGTGTATGTATATGCCACATCGCGCGCAAAAGCATCGACTTCGGGTATATCGTTGCCGTATTTAGGCAACTCGTTTATCATTTCAAGTATCTCACCGTAACGCTTTTTATCGGCTTCGGACGAATTGTTTTTTGAAACGGCAAGGTAAATTGATTTAATATCTTCTTCGTTTAAAGTTTTGCCGTCGGCAACAAGCTGTTTTGCAACTGCTTTAGTAACCTTTTCGGCGGCGGCGCTGTCCATATCAAAGCCGAAATTATTATCAAGCGCAGATTTAAGTTCGCACAGTTTAAGAACTTTTTTATCATAAACCAAGGTTTTAACTGCCAAAAGCGCATCGGTCATATTTGCTATACCAAAGCCCTGCGGACCTGTAAAGTTATAAACGGCACCGCCCTCTTGCAAACTTTTGCCTCTGCCTATGCAATCTTCTATCATACAAGACTGGAACGGCAACGGGCAAAGACGCGCATGTGCCGTATCTATGGCGTTATCGGCATTTACAAGCAGTTTTATAAAGTAATTCATCTGCGCTTTATAAGCGTCATAAAATTTTTCAAATGTAGTAAATTCCTGCAATTCACCCGTGCGCAGTCCCACCTGAACGCCCTTGTCAACACCGTTGGTAAAAACAAGCTCAAGCGGTCTGCACATATTAAAGAATGCGGCATCGTGCCAGCCGTCTGTTTTTGCAGGAGCCTGCGGTTCAACGCAACCTATAATATTATAATTGCGGGCGTCTTCAAGCGTAACGCCGCGGCTCATAAGCGAAGGAATGATAACCTCGTCATTATAGTAAGCCGGCAAACCGACGCCGGTGCGCGTAACCTCTGCCGCGCGGATTAAAAATTCATGCGGCGAGCCGTTCCAAACGCGGACAGAAAACGACGGCATAGGTAACATTACATGAAGCGTTGCATTTATGCACATAAACGACATATCGTTTGTGGCGTCATTGCCGTATTTATCCTGACCGCCGGCAATAAGATTTTGAAACAGGCTGTAGCCTGCAAAGCCCTCGGCGGATGCGGCATCGCGAACTTTGTTAAGGTCATTAAGCTTTACCCAAATGCAATCGACAAGCTCTTGAGCAAACTCACGGGTGATTTTTCCCTCATTAAAATCTTTTTCAAAATAAGGGTTCATATACTGGTCAAATCTGCCGGGAGAAATCGAGTGTCCGCTTGATTCAACCTGCAAAAGCATCTGCACAAACCAAAAAGACTGGCACGCCTCATAAAAACTTTGAGCGCCGTAACGCGGAACACGCGAACAGTTTTGTGAAATTTTTAAAAGTTCTTCACGGCGGTTTGAATCTGTTTCGTTTTCAGCCATCTGTTTTGCCAGAGCGCTGTATCTGTCGGCATAGTTTATAACCGCCTCACAGCTGATTATTACCGCATTTAAAAACGCACTGCGCGTTGCGTAATCGGAATCCGAAACATCAATTTTTTGAAGCGCGTCATTCGCTTCGGCAATAATGCCCTTGTAACCTACGGCTAAAACCTTACCGTAATCTACCGTAAAGTGACCTATTCCGTTATAAAAATAGTTACCGACGGTAAAAATGTTGTGTTCTATTGCCGTAAGCGCTTCGGGCGACATATATGATGTTGCAAGCTCGCTTGTTGTTTTGCCTTTCCAATAAGGATAAACCTCACGCAATTTAGCTTTGGTTTCTTCCGAAATATAAAACGGGTCGGCGGTTCTTGCAGCCAAAGTATCAAATTCGGCTTCAAGCCATTCATACGAATATTCGGGGAACACCTGACAACCGCGCGGAGCCTTTGAATTACTGCCCACTATAAGTTCTTCGGGTCTGATTGTAATAGGCAAATTTTCAAGTATGTGCGCAAACGCCTTTGCCCTACGCAAAATTATCGGTTGACCTTCGGTAGCTTTATAACTTTCGGTTATAAGCACGGCGCGGTCCGCCTCAACCTCCGGCATTTTTGCATATAAGTGGTCAATAAGCCGTTGTATGCGCGGTGATTTTTCAATATCTTTTGTATATGTGTATGGCATAGATACTACCTCACTTTACTAATTGTCTTTATTCTACATCAAAACCACATAAATGTCAACACAAAACCCAACAAAAAACAGAAAAATAAAATAAAACAAAGAAAATTTGATTTGTTTAGCAAAGCAAAAGCAAACTTTCTTTGTTTTAAGATAAAAAAACAACCGCTCGTTCGAACGGTTGTTTGCTTTTTATATAATTTTATTTAAGTAATGAAACGGCATCGGTTATGGTTTTTTCTAACGCTTCTTTACCGTATTCGTCAACCTGCGCCTTATTCTTTTCGCCGTGTGTAAGGCAACCTGCGCCGCCTATACAACCGCCGACGCATGCCATACCTTCTATAAAGTTGGCATCAAGCACATTTTTGCTCTTTTTAAGCAATGCCATGCGGCATGCTTCGATACCGTCGCAAGCAAGCGCTTTAAGGTCAAACTCTATATCCTGCTCTTTAAGTCCCTGCGCTACAGCGTCTGACAGACCGCCCGAACGGGCAAATATTCTGCCGAAATATGATGCGTTTTCAAGCGCGGTTTCTTCAAAAGCGGTTATATCCATATCACGACTGTCAAACAAAGCCTGCAATTCTTCAAAGGTAAGAACAGCATCAACATAAGGTTTAACAGACTCAAGTTGCACTTCTGCCTTTTTGGCGGTGCAAGGTCCTATAAACACAATTTTTGCGGTTTTGTCTTTTGACTTAATATATTTTGCAAGAGTTGCCATAGGTGACAAATTGTGTGAAACATAGGGCAACATATCGGGGAATGCGGTTTTTACATATCTTACAAAAGCAGGACAGCAAGAGCTTGTCAAAAATCCTTTTTCGGCAAGTTCTTTTGACTCTGCCTGAGCTACCATATCAGCGCCGAGCGCTGCTTCAACAACGGTATGAAAACCTAAATTTTTAAGTCCGGTTATTACCTGACCGAGCTTTGCATAAGCAAACTGGCTTGAAATTGACGGAGCTACCATTGCATAAACCTTATAGTTTTCATTATTGTTGCTCTTTTTAATAAGGTCGATAACATTTATTATGTAAGACTTATCGCTTATAGCGCCGAATGGGCACTGGTAAACACACGCGCCGCACTGTATGCACTTATCATTATCAATAGCTGCGGCATTGTTCTCATTTATAGAAATTGCCTTAATCTTGCAAGCGTTTTGGCAGGGACGTTTACGGTTTACTATTGCAAAATAGGGGCAAACCTTTGCGCACTGACCGCATTCAACGCACTTTGTTTTGTCGATATGAGCCACATGGTTATGGT
>JAXJVR010000031.1:0-1898 GCA_036308405.1 Acutalibacteraceae bacterium | reverse complement strand
TTAAGTCAACATAAGTTTCGGTGTTGTTCATATCAAAAGCTGCTACATTATCCGCAACCTTGAAATGAAGACCGGCGGTTGTTACCCTACCGGTTGCAACAGCCGCAAACTCATTTGCTGTTTTGATGATATACGGTTCTCTTGCAGTGCCTCGGCCCTCAGCATTCTCTAAGAAGTCGGTTGCAAATCCGTCAAATCTGCTGACATCTTTTTTAACTGCGGGGTCGATTGCCTCATAAGAGATACCGCCCTCTAAAATTGTAACATCGGCATCATAAGTGCCGTTTATCGGGTAAGAAACCGCTTGTTCATCGGTTTCATTTTCTGCAGAAGCAGTAAAGCCTGTGCCTACAAATACCGACAGCAATGAAACTGCCAATATTGCAAAAACAGAAACAAATGAAACGATTACTTTACCCTTGCCCAATAATTTTTTCATTGAACTACCATCCTTTCGCTTAAAAAAGCAATTTTTAGGTGCGATTTATATGCTGTTTTTTGGATTTCAATCTTAAAAATAAGCACAGAAATGCACTCTATATTTACAATAGTTATATTATCAAATTTTTGCAAATAAGTCAATAACAAATATACAATTTTTGAAAAGAATTTTTAATAAATTTGTGTAATATTGTGCTAATATACCAAAAAATGTATATATTTTATACAAAACATATAAAAAAGTATTTATGTTGTATTTTTGTCTATGAAAACCGCAACGGAGCAGATAAATCAGTTACCTACATATAATATATATATCCTTTTCGACATATAAATACACAAAAAACACGAGCTGTGCAAAATACACAGCCCGTGCTAAAAATTATTCTACTATTTCTTCGTCAATAAGGTCAGGTGTTTCGGTAACTTCAACATCCGAAACCTCGTCTTCGACACGGTCCGGATTTATTTCTGGGCACTTCATACCTGTGCCTGCCGGAATAAGCTGACCGATGATAACATTTTCTTTAAGACCGAACAACGGGTCAACCTTGCCCTTAATTGCGGCTTCGGTAAGAACGCGTGTGGTCTCTTGGAAAGATGCCGCCGACATAAACGATTCGGTAGCCAAAGAAGCCTTTGTAATACCAAGCAATGTTGCCTGATATGTGGCTTTTTTAAGGCCTTCTTCACCGGCTTCAATGCGCGCTTCAATTGCGGCATTAGCATCGGCAATTTCCTTATATTCGTAACTGCTGCCTGCAAGCAACTGTGTTGAACCTGCATCGGTTACGCGGAGCTTACGCATCATCTGACGAACAATAACTTCAATGTGCTTATCGTTGATGTCAACACCTTGTGTGCGGTAAGCATTTTGAATTTCGGCAATGATATATTCCTGAACGGCTTCAGGTCCTTGCGCCTCTAATATATCCTGCGGATATTTAGCACCCGGAACAAGCAGGTCGCCTGCTTTTACATAATCGCCATCATTAACAAGTGTGCGTGAACCGTAAGGAATAACAACCTTTTCTTCCTGCATTGTTTCTTCATTATTGATTACAAGCACATTACTGCGTTTTTCTTCAACCATACGAACGCGTCCGTCAATCTTGGCAATAAGACCGCAAGCTTTAGGTCTGCGTGCTTCAAACAGTTCTTCAACACGGGGAAGACCCTGCGTAACGTCGGCAACGTCTCCGCCGGCAACACCGCCGGTATGGAAGGTTCGCATCGTAAGCTGTGTGCCCGGCTCACCGATTGACTGAGCCGCAACAATACCTACTGCTTCGCCGACTGTAACGGGTTTGTTTGTAGCAAGGTTAGCGCCGTAACACTTCTGACATACGCCGTGATGGCTGTGACAGGTAAGAATTGAACGAATTTCGATGCGCTCTATACCTGCGTCAACAATGCGTTTTGCATCTTCTTTGGTCATCATATGGTCTGTCGTGCAT
>JAXJVR010000030.1:0-6158 GCA_036308405.1 Acutalibacteraceae bacterium | reverse complement strand
GACAAAACCGAGTCGCTCGTCTTTAACCTCGGCTTCAATAAGTCTGCCGTCCATACCCGAAATGCCCATAGCCATTCCGCCCTTCATTTCAAGCAGGTTTACAAGCGTTTTATTTACTTTACCGGCAAGCACCATTTGCACTATGTCGACGGTTTCTTTATCGGTAACGCGAAGACCGTCTACAAACTGCGCCTTTTTACCGAGTTTGTCCATAAGGTCATTTATTTCAGGTCCTCCGCCGTGAACCAACACAACCTTAACGCCTATAAGCCATAAAAGAACTATATCTTCCATAACCTGCTGTTTAAGTTGTTCGTTTATCATAGCGTTTCCGCCGTATTTAATAACAACAATCTTACCCGTGTGCTTTTTTATGTAAGGCAATGCCTGCGTTAAAACCTCGGCACGCTGTGCGTTAGAAAAATGATTTTCCATTTTTACTTTACCCCTGCTTAAGTTCTGTAATCGCCGTTTATTTTTACATAATCGTATGTTAAATCACAACCCCAAGCGGTAGAAGCGTATTCACCGCTGTTTAGGTTAATGTTTATAACGATTTCTTTTTCAAGCAATATTTCTTTTGCCTTTTCTTCGGAAAAATCTACGCCTGCGCCGTTTTTGCATACAAGTATTTCACCTTTGTTTGAAACAAAAGAAACATCTATTTTGTTTACATCTACATCGGCTTTGCTGTATCCTATAGCGCAAAGCACTCTGCCCCAGTTTGCATCTGCGCCGAACATTGCCGCTTTAAGCAAACTTGAACAAACAACACTTTTAGCGACGGTTTTTGCCGTCTGCAAACTGTCGGCACCGCTTACCTTACATTCAAGAAGTTTTGTAGCGCCTTCGCCGTCACCGGCAATAGTTCTGCAAAGGTTTACCGTAACCGTGTTAAGCGCCTTCATAAACAGATTAAATTCTTCACCGTCTGCGACAATCTCTTCATTATCGGCTTTGCCGTTTGCAAGCACTGCCACCATATCGTTAGTTGAAGTATCACCGTCTATGCTTAACATATTAAATGTGTTTTGAATATCGGTTGACAGCGCCTTTTGTAACATCTCGGAAGATATTTTGACATCTGTTGTAATAAATACAAGCATTGTTGCCATATCGGGATGAATCATACCGCTTCCTTTAGCGATACCGCCTATTTTGCAGGTTTTGCCGTTCAAATTAAACTCTACCGCAATCTGCTTTTGAACTGTATCTGTAGTCATAATAGCCTCTGCCGCGTCACCGCTTCCGCTATTAGACAAACCTTTTGCCAAAGAGGGCATACCGTTTGCGATAGGCTCTATGTCAAGCGGTTGACCTATAACACCCGTAGATGCTACTACAACATCGCTTGCGTTTATATTAAGTTCATCTGCGACAAGGTTACTCATATGTTCGGCGATTTCTATGCCGTTGGCGTTGCAGGTGTTGGCGTTTCCGCTGTTGCATATAACCGCCTGCGCCTTGCCGTTTGATATATGATTTTTTGTAACGGTAAGCGGAGCACCCTTAACAAGATTAGTTGTGTAAACCGCCGCCGCATTGCATAAGGTATCGCTTAAAATAAGCGCCAAATCTTTTTTTGTTTTATTTTTTCTTATTCCGCAGTGAACGCCGCTTGCCTTAAATCCGCTTGCCGCGCAAACACCGCCGTCTATAAATTTAATATCCATTGTTCCTCCGTTAATAAATCAAACCGGTCGTTTCGTCAACGCCCATAAGTATATTCATATTTTGTATTGCGGCACCCGAAGCGCCTTTGCCTAAATTATCATACCTTGCAGTAAGCAATATTCGTTCGCTGTTACCGTATACCGAAATTTGCATATCGTCTTTACCCGAAAATGCCGCCGCTGACAAAAATCCGCCTTCGTCTGCATTTTCATCAAAATGAACAAGCTTTCCGGTATAGTAATTTTTGTATATTTCTTTTATATGTGAAATGTCTGCCGTTATATCTTTTTTAAACAATGTAACGGTAACTTCCATACCGCTGTAAAAATCGGCAACCACCGGACAAAATGCAGGCGGTATGTCAATACCCGATATAATCTGCATTTCCTTTAAATGTTTGTGTTGCTGTGAAAGTCCGTATTGACGTGGTGCTTTAAGCAAAGCCGATTTATTCGCGGTTTCATAATCGGCTATCATCTTTTTGCCGCCGCCAGAATATCCTGTAACCGAAAAGCAGTTTAAAGCAGTTTCGCGGTTTATAACGCCCGATTCAACAAGCGGTTTTATAAGCGCTATAAATCCGCTTGCATGACAACCCGGATTTGCAATTCTTTTTGATTTTAAAATTGCCTGTCTTTTGCCGGTAAGTTCGGGAAAACCGTAAACCCAACCGTCACTTACTCTATGCGCGGTTGATGTGTCGATAACAGCGGTATTTTCATTTTTTACAAAGCTAACCGCCTGACGAGCCGCGTCATCGGGCAGACACAAAAACACTATATCCGCCGAGTTTATTGCCTCTTTTCGCGCATTTTCATCTTTGCGAAGTTCTTCCGGCAGTTTTATAAGCGAAATATCGTCCCTTGTGCTTAATCTGTCATAAATACGAAGGCCTGTTGTGCCTGCACTTCCGTCAATAAATATATTTACCATAATACACTCAACTGCCCGACTGTTAAGTCGGGCAGATTTAACCTCTGATTATTTTTTATTCTTTGCGTCAACGGTTGCCTGAACCTTAATCGGCAAGCCGTAAAGATTGATAAAGCCTGCGCTGTCTTTTTGGTCGTAATCGCTTTCACCGAATGTTGCAATATCTTCACTGTAAAGTGAATAATCACTCCAAACGCCCGCTTTTATAATATTGCCCTTATAAAGTTTAAGTTTAACTTTACCTGTAACATTTTCCTGCGTCTTATCTACAAATGCAGCAAGCGCTTCACGAAGCGGTGTAAACCACTGACCGTTATAAACAAGCTCTGCATAAGTAATAGAAAGTCTTTGCTTTTCGTGCATGGTCATTTTGTCAAGGCATATACTTTCGAGCGCCTCATGAGCACGGTAAAGAATTGTGCCGCCGGGAGTTTCATATACGCCGCGGCATTTCATACCTACAAGACGATTTTCAACAATATCAATAATACCTATACCGTTTTTGCCGCCGAGCTCGTTAAGTTTTAAGATTATGTTTTTAGCGCTCATCTTTTCGCCGTCAATAGCTACCGGAACGCCCTTTTCAAAATCAAGTGTTACATAGGTGGGTTCATCGGGAGCCATTGTCGGTGAAACACCCATTTCAAGAAATCCGGGTTTATCATACATAGGCTCGTTGCCGGTATCTTCAAGGTCCATACCTTCGTGTGACAAATGCCATAAGTTTTTATCTTTAGAATAGTTTGTCTCTCTGTTAATTTTAAGCGGAATATTATGCGCTTCGGCATATTCGATTTCTTCTTCACGAGATTTAATATCCCACTCGCGCCAAGGAGCAATTATCGGCATATCGGGCGCAAAGTGCTTGATAGTAAGTTCAAAACGCACCTGGTCGTTACCCTTACCCGTGCAACCGTGGCATATAGCGTCAGCGCCCTCTTTTATGGCAATGTCAACAAGTCCCTTTGCTATGCAGGGGCGCGCATGGCTTGTGCCTAAAAGATAATCTTCATAAACAGCGCCGGCTTTTACGCACGGAATAATATAATCGTCAACATATTCTTCGGTAAGGTCTAATACATAAAGTTTTGACGCGCCTGTTTTTATAGCCTTTTCTTCAAGACCCTCAAGTTCGTCTGCCTGACCTACATTACCCGAAACCGCGATAACCTCACAGTTGTTGTAATTTTCTTTAAGCCACGGAATAATTATTGATGTATCAAGTCCGCCAGAATAGGCAAGAACAACCTTTTTAATATCTTTTTTGTCCATTGTTTTTATCTCCTTTAAGCCTTGCTTCATTTAATATGCAGACATTATATGCCCTATTGCCGTAATTGTCAAGCACTTTTTGAATAAATATTCATATTTTTTATTTTTATGCAATATTTTTGCATATTATTCTATAAAATATCTTTGGTTTGCATAATATTTGCAATTTCGTATGTAGATTTATACTTTTGCGGCATACCTTTAGGATTTAGCCAGCAAGTATCTATCCCGAAATTTATTCCGCCTAAAATATCAGAAGACTGCGAATCGCCTATAAGAATAATTTTTGATTTATCTTTTTCGGGCGAAGATGCCATTACATATTCAAAATATTCTTTTTCGGGTTTTTGGTGGCGGGCGTCTTCCGAAACAAAAACATAATCAAAATATTTTTTTAAACCGCTGTCTTCAATGCGCTTGTGCTGTGTAAGCGAAATACCGTTTGTAGTAATACATACCGTATATCCGTTTGACTTTACATACTTAAGCACATCTTCGGCACCGTCGATTACATCATGACCCATTGCCAAGAATTTAAAATAGTCTTCTGCCATATTTTCGGGGTTACCCTCAAAACCGTAAAACTGTAAAAATTCTCTGAAACGGCCTGCAAAAATTTCTTGCTTTTTAATTTCTCCCTTTTCAAAGCGTTCCCACCAAGTTTGATTTATTGCCGAATATTTTGCAATAATCTCTTCGTTACACGGAATTTTATGAAGATTTAAAAGCTTTGCAACTGCGTTATGCTCGCTTGCGGTAAAATCAAGTATGGTATTATCAAGGTCAAAATAAATTGTGCTGTATTTTTTCATAAATCACACCAAAAGCACAAGACAATTTATAAGGTTCTGCGCAATTATCATTATAATAACACCGAGTATTGCCATGCCGGGTGATGTTCCGCCAATAGATGCAAGACCTATTTTATAATAGCGCGGGTCAACCGATGTTCCGCAATAGCGTTTAATGCTGTTTGCCGAATGTTTTTTATAAAAATAAAAGCCGAAAAGTCCCGCAATTACCATAGTAGATATACCAACGGCAAAATTAACCGAGTCCGCAATATAAGCCCGCAAACTTTCCTGCGGTTCGGTGGCGTTTTCAAAAGCATCATACGCGCCCTGATAATCACCGCTTGCAATGCTGCCGCTTATACCCTGCAAAGTATCGTAATCTACATTAGGTCCTGCTATTAAACCCACAGCGGTGCTTGCAATTACGCCTGCCGCCGCAAAAATCAAAGCCTGTTTATACATTTTGCGGAAAAAGAACCACACTGCAGCGCCCAAAGGTCCGAATATAAAGCCGAGCACAGCCGCAGGCCAGCACCAACTTGTTTTAGAACCGGTAAGCTCCATTTTTGTAAATTTAGGCATTATGTTGTATGCCTTCTTACCGACAAAAGCAACCATATCTTCTGTCGGCACGCCCTCAATGGTTTCTAAAACAACATTTTGATTGTTGTAATTATTGCCGCTGTTGTATGTATTATAACCGTTATAATTATAATTCGGCTGTCCGTTGTTATAACTTGAGTTGCTGTAGTTAAAATTAGTTCTGTAACCGTTCTGACTGCCGTATCTTTGCTCGTCTTTCGGCGCTTCTGCCTTTAATGCGGCGCCGCAGTTTTTACAATAAGTATATTCCGGTTCATTTTCGGTATTGCAAACATGGCAAATAATGTTTTTATTATCCATTTAAAACAACTCCTTTTATTTTATAAAACACCTATAAGCGCGGCAAATATTGTAGGCAGATACTCTACCGCCATAATACCTATAAGAGCCGCCGTAAGACTGACACCGCCGCGTTTGCGATAGGATAAAATTTTATCATCGCTGTTGAGTTTTATATCGGCAACCTCATTTATAACACGCTTACCGTAAGTATAATCACCTATTACAGCGCAAACAAATCTGATTACAAGAGCAAGCAAAACGCCTATAAAAGCAAGCGCAACAGCCGCTGTGCTTACCGAAGACATATTTTGCATAATAATCTGCGACATTTCGATATAATTTTTTGCATCTGTAAAATCTAAAACACTTATTGCATTGTTAAACGGCAAAAGAAACATAGTGAATACTATTTGAAGCACACCTATAATAACGCTTTTTGCATACATTTTACGCGAAGCAAACCACGCGCACGGAAACAGAAATGCCGCCCAGTTCCAAGATGCCTTTTTGCCGATTTTAAATTGCGCAAATTTGGGAATATACCGCTGTGTGTTAGAAGCCACAAACATCTTTGCTTCATCAGCCGTAACTTCGTTACCT
>JAXJVR010000029.1:0-5570 GCA_036308405.1 Acutalibacteraceae bacterium | reverse complement strand
TCGGTATGTATCGCGACCCCGAAACACACCAGCCGATTGATTACTATTGCAAACTGCCGGCAGATATTCCGGAACGTGATGTATTTGTGCTTGACCCCATGCTTGCAACAGGCGGCAGCGCAATCGACGCCGTAGCTCGCATTAAAGAATTCAACCCAAAACGCATTAAATTTATGTGCATAATCGCAGCTCCAGAAGGTTTAGAGGCATTTACAAAAGCTCACCCCGATGTTCCCGTTTATTGCGCCGGTCTTGATGAAAGACTCAACGAAAATGCCTATATTCTCCCCGGTCTCGGTGACGCAGGCGACAGAATTTTCGGCACAAAGTAATTTTGTATAAATAAAATAATTTTAATTCAAAAAATTAAAAACCGCAGGCTTATCTTACGACAGACAGGCTTGCGGTTTTTATTGCATAAGCATTAAAGCAGAAATCATCGTAAAACACTTACATATTTTCTTAATAATTTAAACCTTGTATTTTTTCTGAAAAGTGATATAATATGAGTTACTGTTATGTTAATTTTACAATAATGTTATTTTACTTTTTTAAAACTTTAACGGGTTTGCGGTAGATTATTTTATCTGCTTTTTTACGAAAGGAAATTACAATGAATACTGCAAAAATCAAAAATATAAAGGATAATTTCAAACCATATATTTTTAAATTTTTAAATATTATCAAAAACTTTTTTATAAACAACTTTGAAGTAACAAGCAACAAAAAGTCACGAATTGCAGGCGCATTTGTTACCGGTGTATTGCTACTGACGGTTGTTTTTTTCAACGCACAGTTTACAAATCTTATGTCAAATGCAAAATGGCTGTTGCTTGCATTTGCGCTTGTTGCGCCCTTTATTATCGGTTTATATATCGCATACAGCGTAAAAATCAAAAACGACCGTATTAACAAGATTTGGCACTTTATATTTCTTATGATTTCGCCTATCATTACTATGACCATGACAGAGTGTCTTAACAACATATTTGTTTATGATATGACCTATCTCGGCTTTTTTGCAAATTATATGGTTATTTTGCTGTTTTTGTTCCTTGTTTTTGCTTTGTGCGGCAGTTTCAGAGTTTCGCTTATAGCGGTAAACACCGTGTGCTACGGTCTTGCTTTGGCGCACTGTTATATAGTGCAATTCAGAGGCACACCGTTCATACCTATGGACTTTTTAAGCATAACAACAGCCGCAAATGTTGCGAACACCTACAATTACACACCTAACCATCTTGTAATAATAGGCACAATTATATATATTTTCATATTAGTTGTTGCAATTAAAATGCAAACTCCTAAATACACCCAAATAACAAAAATCGTATCACGCACATTTATGGGCACATTTTTTGCCTGCCTTATGTGCTTGTTCTACTTTACCTCAATATTTGCAAACGCGGGTGTAAAGCCTGACTTTTGGAATCAGTCCCGCGGATACAGAAACTACGGTTTTGTTTTCAGCTTTTTCTGTAACACCAAATATTTATATATGTCAGAGCCTAACGGTTATGATGCAAATAATATAGGTGATTATGTTAACAACACAGTTGAAAAAGAAGATACAAACACCGTTATTAAACCCACCGGTAACGAACCTAATATAATTTGCATAATGAACGAATCACTTTCTGATTTGAGCGTTTTGGGTGAATTCAGCACAAATGAAGATTATATGCCGTTTATGCACAGCCTTACCGAAAATACGGTTAAGGGTAATCTTTATGTGCCGGTTATAGGAGCCGGAACATCTAATACAGAGTTTGAATTTTTAACCGGACACTCAACCGCATTTTTACCTTCGGGCAGTAACGCATATATGCTGTATATCAAAAATCCGTTGGCATCTCTTGTTTCTACGCTTGAAGGTCAGGGCTATTCATCTTGGGCATTCCACCCGTATTACTCAACCGGTTGGAACCGTGTTAATGTTTACAACAACTTAGGCTTTAATTCCTATACTTTCCTTGAAGACCTTATTGATATTTCTATTCTTGACGATTACACCAAAAACAACGGCGACGCTGAATATTTGCAATCGCTTATTAACACTTACTACCCTGACCGCACAAATATGCTTATGCGTCAGTATGTAAGCGACAGCTATAACTACGATATGATTATTGAAAACTTTGAAAACCGCGATAAATCGCAACCGTATTTTGCATTTAATGTAACTATGCAAAACCACGGCGGTTATTTAAAGGGGGCTTCTAATTTTAACGAGTGTATTCAAATAACCTCTTCAGACACATATTACAACAAAGCAAGCAAATATCTTTCACTTGTAAAAGCAAGCGACAACGCTTTCAAGGGACTTATAGAGTATTTTTCAAATGTAGATGAGCCTACCGTAATTTGTATGTTCGGCGACCACCAACCGAATATAGAAACCGAATTTGTTGCTTCTGTTATGGGTGTCAACAGCGTAAACGGTTTAAGTATCGAGCAGGAGCAGGCTCGCCATGTAACACCGTTTTTCATTTGGGCAAACTATGATATTGAAGAAAAATATATCGACAAGTTAAGCGCTAACTATCTTTCGTCATATATGCTCGATGTTGCAGGCGTAAAACTTACCGAATACAATAAGTATTTATTAAAACTTTCCGAAACTCTGCCCGTAATAGACACCGTTGGTTATATTGACGCAAACAATACCTATTATAAGTGGAGTGACAAGAGCGAATATTCGCAGGTTCTTGCCGAATACGAAAAAATACAATACAACAATATTTTCGACCCCGAACATAAAAACAATGATATATTCTTCCTTGAAGGATACACCATGCCTGAAACACAGTCATCAGAGGAAACAGCGCAATGAAAAACACTACGCTGTGCCATATTGAAAAAGACGGCAAATATCTTATGCTTCACCGCGTAAAAAAGCAAAATGACCTAAACCGCGATAAGTGGATAGGTATAGGCGGCAAGTTTGAGGATAAAGAAAGTCCCGAACAGTGCAACCGCCGTGAAGCATTTGAAGAAACGGGACTTACACTCAACAAATGCGAATACCGCGGTATAGTTACATTTGTATCAGACAAGTGGGAAACCGAATATATGCACATCTTTACCTGCAAAGATTTTTCGGGTGAAATAAAAGAATGTGACGAGGGTGTTCTTGAGTGGGTAGACAAACAAAAAATATATGACCTGCCTTTGTGGGAAGGCGATAAAATATTTTTAAAACTTATCGAAAGCCCTGATACCCCGTTCTTTTCATTAAGGCTTGAATATAACGGTGAAAAATTAATAAGCGCAATACTTAACGATGAGGTGATAATATGAAAATATGTATTTACGGCGCGTCTTCAAACATTATTGATAAATCGTTTATCGACGCAGGCGAACAACTCGGCAAAGAAATTGCGCAAAACGGTCACTCCGTAATTTTCGGCGGCGGAGCTGCGGGTCTTATGGGCGCGGTAGCGCGCGGTATGCGCTCAAAAGGCGGTAACATCATCGGTGTTACACCTACCTTTTTTAAGGTTGACGGTATGCTTTTTGAGGACTGCACCGATATGATTTATACCGAAACAATGCGCGAACGCAAAAAGTTGCTTGAAGAAATGTCCGACGCATTTATAGTCACCCCCGGCGGAATAGGAACATTTGACGAGTTTTTTGAAATTTACACTTTAAGGCAGTTAGGTGTGCACCAAAAGCCGATAGCAATTTTAAACACCGACGGTTATTATGACAGTTTAATTGATATGCTTAAAAACGCCATAGATAAAAATTTTATGCCAGAAGCTAATATGAATTTACTGTTTATATCCGACAACCCTAAAGAGATTTTAAACCACATTGAAAACTATAATCCGGATGATTATAAAGATTCGCAGTTTAAGTTTTTAAAAAAATAATACATACAAAATGTCACGCACCTAAAATGATTTGGCGGCGTGACATTTTTTTACATAAAGCGTTATTTAATTTTTTTGTATTCGCTCGGTGACAGACCGTATTTCTTTTTAAACTCGCGTGAAAAGGTTGAAAAAGAACCGAATCCCGCATTAAAACACGCGGCGGTTATCGAGTTATTGGCATTGCAAATTAAGTTTTTTGCATATTCAAGACGAATATCTGTTATATAACTGCTGACGCTTGTCCCGAAAACCTTATTAAACTGACTGCTGAAATAATTACGGCTCATACCCGCCTCATCGGCTAACATATCAAGACTTATTTCGGAGCGAAAATTTCGGTTTATATATAAAAGCGTGCTGTAAATTGATTTTTTGCGTTTATCATAGTCTACACTGTTTTTTAAATGCCTTATTATACTTATCATTATGCACTCACATAAATTTTTTGTAAAATCGGCGCTGTGCTTTTTTGGTTTTTTTGCCTCTTCGGTTAAAAGCGTAAAAAGCGGTAAAATTTTGTTGTATTCATTACTATCTAACCGATATGTCACAGTATTTTTGTAAGAAATCAATTCATATAAAAGCGAATAAGAAACAGCGTTTTCGGTGAACATTATATTTATATATTCTAACGGTTCTATAACTTTTAAAGCGTGAAAATCAGACGGTGACAGCATATATATATCACCCTTACCTATCTGATATGTATTACCGTTTACAGTATGCTCCGCAAAACCCGAAATAATGATTTCTATTTCAAAAAAATCATGCGTATGCAACTCAAAACTTTTATTTGAATACCTCTTAGAAACCGATATTTCGTTTTCGGAGATTTCGTTATCTTTTCTGTATAATATTTTTTCATTCATAAAAACACCTTGCTTTTTGTCTTATTATAGCACAGTATTTTTCATTTTTAAATATAAATCGTAATATTTGCGATGTTTTTATTATATTAACATATCAAAATTGAAGCATTTACCGTATACTTGTTTTATAATAAATTTATGTTAGGGGTGCTTGTTTTGTTTATAGGTGTAGATATAGGCGGAACAAAATGCGCTGTTACATGCGGTTTAAAAACCAAAGACGGAAAAATCGAATTTGTTAATAAAAGCCGCATTGAAACAAAAGATTATTCCGAACCGTATGATGTTTTAGAAAAGCTTGCAGAAGAAATTGAAAAATTTAACATTGATAAAATCGAGGCAATAGGCATAAGTTGCGGCGGTCCGCTTGATTCTGCAAGCGGTGTCATTTTATCGCCGCCTAACCTACCCGGTTGGGACAATATAAAAATAACCGAATTTTTTAAAAACCGCTTCGGCGTTGAAGCTTATCTGCAAAATGACGCTAACGCCTGCGCTTTGGCAGAAGGGACATTCGGCGCAGGGGCCGGCACCGAAAATCTGATTTTTTTAACCTTCGGCACAGGCTTGGGCGCTGGATTGATCCTGAACGGTCAGCTTTACGAAGGCACCAGCGATTCTGCCGGCGAGCTGGGACACATCCGGTTGGCTTCCTTTGGCCCTGTGGGCTACGGCAAAATGGGTTCTTTTGAAGGCTTTTGCAGCGGCGGCGGCATCGCCCAGTTAGCAAAGACCTATGTGATGCAGCAGCTGCAGATGGGCAAACAGCCTGCGCTTTGCCCCACCGCGGAGCATCTGGAGGAACTGACAGCGGAAAAGG
>JAXJVR010000028.1:0-4797 GCA_036308405.1 Acutalibacteraceae bacterium | reverse complement strand
TTTGAAGATTTAGATGTTCCGCCGACCCTCGTTTCTTTTGCGGTAACAACCGAAAAGGTTAAAGATATTATTTCTCCCGAATTTAAAAAGGCAGGCAACAAACTTGTGTTGCTTTGCCCGATTTATGATGAAGACACCAATTTGCCTAACACAAAATCTCTTATTTCAACCTACAATAAGGTTACATCGCTTATGCGTTCGGGTAAGGTTGTATCGGCTTATACACCGACTATGGGCGGTATTGCCGAAGCTGTTATGAAAATGTCGTTCGGTAACGGTTTAGGCTTTAAATACGATGATAATATGTGTGTCAATGCTATTTTTGATTATTGTTACGGCGGATTTTTACTTGAAGTTACCGATGATATTGATGACGGAATATTGATAGGCACGGTTACCGATGACGGTAAAATCACTCTCGGAAACGAAAGTGTTGAAATTACCGAACTTCTCGGCATTTATGAAGATAAGTTAGAGTCTGTTTACAGCTGTAACATAAAAGACGAAAAGACACCTATGAAGAACTTTGAGTTCAAGGCAAGCAGTTATCCGTCACCGGCAATAAAAACCGCAAAACCAAAGGTGCTTATTCCGGCATTCCCAGGAACTAACTGTGAGTATGACAGCGCAAAGGCAGTTCGCGATGCAGGGGCAGAACCTCAAATTATTGTTGTTAACAACCTTTCTGCGTCAGGTATTCAATCAAGCATTGAAAAATTTGCAAACGAGCTTAAAACCGCGCAGATGATATTTATTCCCGGCGGTTTTTCGGGCGGTGACGAACCCGACGGCAGCGGTAAGTTTATTACAGCATTCTTCCGCAATGCCGCTGTAAAAGAGGGTGTTGCCGACTTGCTTGATAACCGTGACGGTTTAATGTGCGGTATCTGCAACGGATTCCAAGCGCTTATTAAGTTAGGTTTAGTTCCTTTCGGAAAAATTATTGACACCGATGAAAACTGCCCGACTCTTACCTTTAATACCATTGCCCGACATCAGTCACGCATTGTAAGAACCCGCGTTGCATCTAACAAATCTCCGTGGTTAAGTCTTACAAATGTGGGTGATGTATACAATGTGCCGATTTCGCACGGTGAAGGCAGATTTATTGCAAGCGAAGAACTTATAAATCAACTTGCCGAAAACGGACAGATTGCTACACAGTATGTTGACCTTGAAGGTAATGCTACAAGTGATGTTCACTTTAACCCCAATAACTCAATGTATGCTATTGAGGGTATTACTTCGCCCGACGGCAGAGTATTCGGCAAAATGGGTCACAGCGAAAGAATAGGCAACGGTCTTTACAAAAATGTATTGGGCGAATATGATATTCGTATGTTTGAAGCCACTGTTAAGTATTTTAAATAATATTACGGGAGTGTGAGTTATGGCTTATTTATCTGATATTGAAATTGCACAGCAGTGTAAAATGAAACCTATCACCGAAATTGCCGAAAATGCCGGTATTGATGATAAATACATTGAGCAATACGGTAAATATAAGGCAAAGGTAGATTTATCTTTGCTTAAAGACAATAACCGCAAGGACGGCAAATTAGTTCTTGTTACCGCTATTACACCTACGGCGGCAGGCGAGGGCAAGACCACCACCACAATCGGTCTTGCCGACGGTCTTGCGCGCATAGGTAAAAAGGTTGCTGTCGCTTTGCGTGAACCTTCACTCGGACCTGTTTTCGGCGTAAAAGGCGGCGCGGCAGGCGGCGGTTACGCTCAGGTTGTTCCTATGGAAGATATAAATCTGCATTTTACGGGCGATTTTCATGCTATAGGCGCCGCTAACAATCTGCTTGCGGCTATGCTTGATAATCACATACAGCAGGGAAATGCTTTGGGCATTGATGTTCGTAAAATCACTTGGAAGCGTTGCGTTGATATGAATGACCGTCAACTCCGTTTTATTGTAGACGGTATGGGCGGTAAGGCTAATGGCGTTCCGCGTGAAGACGGTTTTGATATAACCGTTGCAAGTGAAATTATGGCTGTATTCTGCTTGGCAAGCTCTATAACCGACCTTAAAGAGCGTCTTTCAAAAATTATAGTCGGTTACACCTATGATGACAAACCCGTCACAGCGGGTGATTTAAAGGCTGTAGGCGCTATGACAGCATTGCTTAAGGATGCGTTTAAGCCAAATCTTGTGCAAACTCTTGAGGGCACACCCGCATTTGTTCACGGCGGACCTTTTGCGAATATTGCGCACGGCTGTAACTCGGTAATGGCAACAAAACTTGCGCTTAAGACAGGTGATTACGCCATAACAGAGGCAGGTTTCGGCGCAGATTTGGGTGCAGAAAAATTTCTTGATATAAAATGCCGTATGTCAGGTCTAAAACCTGATGCGGTTGTAGTGGTCGCAACCGTTCGCGCGCTTAAAATGCACGGCGGACTTGATAAAAAACAACTTGATACCGAAGATTTAGTTGCACTTGAAAAGGGTATACCTAATCTTTTGCGTCATGTTTCTAACATTAAGGATGTTTACAAACTTCCTTGTGTGGTGGCGGTTAACCGTTTCCCGACAGACACCGATAAAGAAATTGATTTTATAATCAAAGAGTGTAAAGCACTCGGTGTTAATACTGTTCTTTCAACAGTTTGGGCAGAGGGCGGCAAAGGCGGCGAAGCACTCGCGCGTGAGGTTGTTCGTCTTTGTGATGAAGAAAAGGGTGACTTTACCTATTCTTATGAGCTTGACGGAACTATTGAAGAAAAAATCGAAGCAGTAGTTAAAAAGATTTACGGTGGCGACGGCATTACCGTTATGCCAAACGCCAAAAAGCAGATTGCGCAGCTTACCGCTTTGGGCTTTGATAAACTGCCCGTTTGTATTGCAAAAACGCAATACAGTTTTTCGGATGACCCAACCAAACTCGGCGCACCTAAAAACTTTACCGTTACTATTAAAAATGTTAAAGTTTCGGCGGGCGCAGGTTTTATCGTGGTTATGACAGGCGATATTCTTACAATGCCGGGACTTCCTAAATCTCCTGCGGCAGAGCGTATAGATGTTGACGAAAACGGAAAAATTACAGGTCTGTTTTAAATTAAAACACCCATAACGGCAAGTTACTGTTATGGGTGTTAAATTTGTATTGAGGTAGATTTTATGTATAACACTGTGCTTTTTGATTTGGACGGCACTTTGACCGACCCGGGCGAAGGAATTACCAATTCTGTTGCATACGCGCTTAATAAATTTAATATATCGGTTGCAGACAAGACCGACCTTTACAAATTTATCGGTCCTCCGCTTGTTGATTCTTTTATGAAATATTACGGCTTTAGCAAAAACGACGCTTTACTTGCGGTAGATTATTATCGCGAATATTTTGCAGATAAAGGCATTTTTGAAAATAAGGTTTATGATAATATACCTAAACTTTTATCAAAAATCAAAAATTCGGGGCGCAAAATTGCGCTTGCCACATCAAAACCCGAAAATTTTGCAAAACAAATTTTAGTGCATTTCGGTCTTGATTGTTATTTTGATTTTATCGGCGGCGCTACTATGGATGAAAGCCGTTCTAAAAAAGCCGATGTTATAAATTATGTGATAAAAGAATTAAACATAAAAGACCTATCGTGTGTTGTAATGGTGGGTGATCGCTTGCATGATATTTGCGGCGCAAAACAAAACGGCATAAACAGTATAGGCGCGCTTTTCGGTTACGGTGACCGCAACGAGCTTGAAACCGCAGGAGCTACACACATAGCCGAAACAGTTGATGATATTTATGAGTTTTTGTCATAAAAAAGAGAACTTCCTGCATAGGAAGTTCTCTTTAATGTTTAGTTTTCAGCAGTATTTGTATCAGCAGTTGTGTTTGTTATAGGTTCTTGCGGTGCCAGTGCTATCAATTTCAAACTCTGATAAGCATTAACCATTGTTGCTTGAATATAAGGCATAATCCAAATTCCTGCAATGCCGAATGTTATGCAAGTTAGTAAAGCCCAACCCAAAAATGACAAATCAAGCACAAACAAGTCTGCTTTATGGCCGTAGGTCATTGCTTTAGATTCATTTATACATTCTAAAGCAGGTTTACCTTTATTCTCGGCAAGTATGTAAAGCGACATTGAATATGAATAAGCCTTAACTATACCCGGAATTACAAACAATAATGACCAAAGGAATGTAAACAAACCAACTAAAAAATTAACTTTAAAAGCTGACCAGAAATCATCAAATCCGCAAAAAGCGTCACTTGCTTTTGCGCCTTCACCAACAAAAAGATTTAAGTAAACGCGTGAGATACTTAAAGCAAATGCCGGTGTAACAATAATAATGACTGCTAAAGGACCGACAAACGGTATCAAATTGCCGATAAGCGCCGCAACGCCCGATATAACTGCTATAATAAGAGTTATAACAAAAAGTATACCAATCTTACCTTTAATCTGTGCCTTTGCTGCTGTTTTTAACGCTACTCTGTCCATAAAAATTCTCCTCAATAAGTTATTTATAGAAATATTAACTTTCTATGAACAAAGTATAACATACTATTTGTAAAATTTCAACATATTTTTTAAAAAATGCCCCATAAATATGGGGCATTTTAACAATAGTTTTATGAAATCAATATAATATGCTCGTTTAACCACCTAAATAAGCTTTTTTAACATCGTCGCTTGCGGCAAGTTCGGCGCCGGTGCCCGAAAGCACAATGCGACCGGTTTCTAAAACATAGGCGCGGTCAGAAATGGCAAGTGATTTGCCGGCATTTTGCTCAACAAGCAAAATAGTTGTGCCGTCTTTGTTGATGTCCTTAATAA
>JAXJVR010000027.1:0-13269 GCA_036308405.1 Acutalibacteraceae bacterium | reverse complement strand
GCCTTCGCCTTGAGGAGAAGGGGGACCGCATTTGCGGTGGATGAGGTGTAACGGCTCGCAATGACATATTACAGCAATAAGAAAAATAAATGTCATTCCGAGTGACCGTGTCACGAGGAATCTCAAAAACGGTGTGCTTAAATTTGCATAAACAAACTCAATACAAAATTTGAATTGTTAAATTTTTTAAAACCGATTGAATTAAATGCCGTTATATGATAATATAGTTTTAAATGATATAGTTTTATGAGTTAAGAAAAGAGATATACTGTATATGAAAGTTTTGGCGGTGGGCGATGTCTGTTCGCCCGACGGTTGCGCGTGCGCGATGCGGCTTATTCCTAAAATAAAAAGAGAAGAAAATATTGATTTTGTTATCGTAAACGGCGAAAATTCGGCATCGGGCAACGGTATAACCCCTGACAGCGCCAATATGCTGTTTGGCGCCGGCGCAGATGTTATAACGGGCGGTAATCATACGCTCAGGCGAAAAGAATTTTATGATATGCTTGATAATAATCCGTTTGTTCTTCGCCCGCATAATTTAAAAAATGAAAACGCGGGTAGCGGATACTGCCTTTTTGATATGGGCAGAACCTGCGCGGCGGTAATTAACCTTTCGGGTCAGATTTATCTTGAAAGGCTTGAAGCCGAAAATCCTTTTAAATGTGTCGACCTGCTTTTAGACAGGGCAAAAAAAGACAATGCAAAATATATATTCGTCGATTTTCACGCCGAGGCAACAAGCGAAAAACGCGCTATGGGTTTTTATCTTGACGGTAAGGTAACGGCGGTTTTCGGCACGCACACCCATGTGCAAACCGCTGATGAGCAGATTTTGCCGAATGGCACAGGTTATATAACCGACCTTGGAATGACAGGCGTAATAAATTCAATTTTAGGCGTAAAGAACAGCATAATAATCAATCGTCTGCGTGACGGCGACCCTGCGCGTTTTGAGCAGGAAAGCGGCAGTTGTATGCTGAACGGTTGTATTTTTGAAGCCGATGAAAATACGGGACTTACAAAATCGGTAAAAAGAATATACATAAAATAATGAATATAAAAAAGTTTAAAGGCAGGTGACGCGTTTTGAAAAAAATTATTTGTTTATTGCTTTGTTTTGTGTTGTTAAGTTTTTCGGGTTGCAGGCAAACGCCTGATGATAATTACAGTTCGCAGGCGCCGGAGCAGGCGCAAAGCGACCCTCAAAAAACACAGAGTATAAGTCTGCTTTATTCTTACGGTGATACATTCGACCCATATACCGCGTCTACCGACGCAAACCGTCAACTTGCTTCTTTGCTTTATGACAGCCTTACAAAAACCGATAATAATTTTGTTGCCGAGTGTGTTTTAGCCCTTTCGGCGCAAACCAAAGACCGTGTATGCACGGTTAAACTGCGCGACGCGGTATTTACCGACGGCAGCGCCGTGACATCGCAAGATGTTATATATTCTTATAATCTTGCAAAAAATTGTCCGTTATATTCATATAATTTTTATGAGGTGACAAGCGTTTCGGCGCCCGACAGCAAAACAGTTGTTTTTAATCTTTCGCAAAATGACGAATATTTTATAAATCTGCTCGATTTTCCGATAATAAAAAATGCAAGCGCGGGTAAAAAAGACGCCGACGGCAAAGAGGTTGCTCCTATAGGTTGCGGAAGGTATTACCTTGCAGAAGACGGCTTAAGTCTTAAACTTAATGAAAGTTATTACGGCAAAAAGGGCGCAATAAAAAGTATAAACCTTATAAATTCGCCCGATGCGGCGTCTACATCGCATTATGTAGAGGTGGGTGCTACGCAAATTTATTATACCGACGGCGACAGCATAGTGCGTATGAGCGGTAAAAAGACCGAGGTCAATTTAAACCGCCTTGTATATATAGGTATAAACAGCGGTTTAGGTTCTTTGCAGACCAAACAAATGCGTTATGCAATATCTTCGGCGCTTGACCGCGAGGCTATTTGTCAAAGCGCATATTACAATAACGCGACATCTGCCACAGGGTTTTTTAACCCCTCTTTTGAACCGACAAAAGCGGTTCAAACTATCGAAAACAAACCAAGTTTAAAAATAACGGTTGAAAATCTTGCTAAAATAGGGTATAATAATTTGAATTCAAACGGCTACTATGCAAATGCATCGGGTAATAACCCTGCGTTCAGGTTGCTTGTTAATTCCGAAAGCAGTTCGCGCGTAGCCGCGGCAAAACTGATAGCTGCGCAGTGCAAAAGCGCAGGTATACAGCTTGAGGTTGAAGAATGCACTTTTGCGCAATATACCGAGCGACTCGCAAGCGGTAATTTTCAGCTTTATCTCGGCGAAACTCAAATACTTGACAATATGGACTTTACAAATCTTGTTTTGCCGGGCGGAAGTGTGGCTTACGGTGTCGGACTTGAACCGGACGATAATGCAAATACGGCAGAACCGCAAACCGATGAGCCGCAGGATACAGACACCGCGCCCAAAACCGACACCTGCGAGGCAATACTAACAAGTTATAAAAACGGCGCTTGCGGTATAAGCGACGTAGCGGCAACCCTGCTTACCGAAATGCCGCAAATACCCGTGTGTTACTTAAGCGGTGTTCTGTTTTATGACTCCGACATTACGGGCGGGGTAGTTTCCAGCACAAGCGATATTTATTTAACCATACAAAACTATGAATTTTAGGAGGATTTATTTATGATATCTTACGAAACCAGAACGGGAACAATTTGCTTTACCGAAAACTTTTTAAGTAAACTTATCGGTCACGCGGTAACATCCTGCTTCGGTGTTGTCGGTATGGTGCCTTCATCAAACCGTCAGCGTCTGTTCGGCCTTGTTTCAAAAGAAAAGGCTCTTGACACAGGCATAAAAGTAACGGGCAATGCCAACCAAATAAATGTTGAAATTCATATAATGGTAAGCTACGGTATGAATATAAATGCCATAGCGGCAAGCATTACCGAAAAGGTTAAGTATGTAGTTGAAGACTCTACCGGTATTACCGTTAATAAGGTAACCGTAAAGGTAGACGGAATAAAAGAGTAATTTTCTTTTCACTTAAAAGGAGTGTTTATTTTTGTTTAACGGTAACATTTTACGCGACGCAATTATTTCCGCCGCGAATAATCTTGCGAACAATCGCAAGCAGGTTGATGAACTTAATGTATTTCCCGTGCCGGACGGCGATACCGGCACAAATATGTCGATGACTCTTGCAAACGCGGTGCGTGAGCTTGAAAAAATCGACGGAGAGACCGCAGGCAAGGTAGCGCAGATTAACGCGTCGGCGCTGTTGCGCGGCGCTCGCGGAAATTCAGGCGTTATAACCTCGCTTTTGTTCCGCGGATTTTCTAAAGGTATAGGCTCTGACGAGACCGTAACCGCCGAAAATTTAGCGGCGGCTTTCAAGCTCGGCGTTGAGGCGGCATACAAAGCCGTTATGAAACCTACCGAAGGCACAATTCTTACCGTGGCGCGCATAGCATCCGAAAAAGCAACTGCCGCTTTTGAAGCGGGAAAAGATGCTTTAGGTGTTTTTGCCGATGCCATAGACGGCGCAAAAGAAGCGCTTGCTCAAACCCCCGAACTTTTACCTATGCTTAAAAAAGCGGGAGTTGTCGACGCAGGCGGTCAGGGCTTTGTGATTATTCTTGAGGGTATGATGTCGGTATTCCGTGACGGCGTTGTCATTGCGTCAAACGCGCAGGCAGATGCCGCACCCGCTTCGGAAGAACCTGCAAACCGCAATGCCGCAGGTGAATTTGAAACCGAAATCACCTTTACTTATTGCACCGAATTTATAGTAAACCGCAATCCCGAATGTGAAAAACAACCGCAGGAGCTTCGCTCATATCTTGAATCTATAGGCGATTGCGTAGTTGTGGTTGATGATGATGAAATTATAAAGGTTCATGTTCATACCGACCATCCCGGCAAGGCTTTTGAAGAAGGTCTTACCTTTGGTTCGCTTACAAGTATGAAGGTTGAAAATATGCGCGACCAACACGAACGCGCAAAACACGATGCGGCAAATGCTAAAAAAACACCGGCAAAAACCGCCGACCTTTCAGAAAAAATCGAGCCGGTTGAGATTACAAAACCGGTAGGCTTTGTTTCGGTGTGCGCCGGTGACGGTGTAGCTGCTTTGTTTAAAGATTTGGGCGTTGATACGGTTGTTTCGGGCGGACAGACAATGAACCCCAGCACCGATAATATTCTTCGCGCTATCGAAAGCACTCCTGCTGAAACCGTTTATGTTTTGCCCAATAACAAAAATATAATTATGGCGGCAGAGCAGACAATTTCAATAAGCACCCGAAAGGTAATAGTGCTTCACACAAGAACTATTCCTCAAGGCATTACGGCAATGCTTACTTTTGATGAGAGTGTCGATACCGAAACCAACGCTATCGAAATGCAAAAGGCGGCTGAAAAAATTGCAACCGGTCAGGTAACATTTGCGGCTCGCGACTCCGACTTTGACGGTCACAAGATTAAGCAGGGCGAAATTATGGCTATGACGGGCGGTAAAATTTCGTTTGTTGACACCGATGTTGAACGCGCTACCGTAAAACTTGTTAAATCTATGATTAAGCGCGACAGCCAGTTTGTAACTGTTATCTACGGTGAGGATATATCCGAAACACAGGCGGCTTCTTTAGAGCAACAGCTTAACGAAAAATTTGCAAACAAGGTCGAAATAACATTTGTAAACGGCGGTCAGCCGGTGTATTACTATATTATTTCGGTAGAGTGATAACTAATGTCTGATTTTGATACCGACATAAGATTTTTAAAGGGCGTCGGTGAAAAGCGCGCCCAGCATTTATATTCACTGGGCATCGATACAATCGGTGCCCTTTTGCGTTATTATCCGCGCGGATATGAAGATTTCAGCAATGTAAAACAAATTTTTGATTGCCCGCAAGATGAAAAGGTTTGCGTTAAGGCGCAAATTATAACGCCTATAAGCGAGAATATAGTGCGTAAAAATATGACGCTTTACAAATTTTTTGTAAGCGACGGCACAGCGCAGATGCAAATTACGCTTTTTAATAACAAATATTTAGCCGCGCGCTTACACGAGGGCAGTGAATATCTGTTTTTGGGCAAAATGCAGGCAGATACATATTTTTGCGCAATGTCTTCGCCCGAAATACGCGAAACATCAAACACGGCAATAGAGCCTATATATCCTGCATCAAAAAATATGAGCTCGGCGGCAATATCCAAGCTTGTAAAAACGGCGCTTGCTTCGTGTGAAATTGAAGATGTTTTGCCCGAAAAAGTGCGAAACGCATACAAATTATGCGATTTGCGCACCGCAATAAACAATATTCACTTTCCTAAAAGCGAACAAGCGTTACAAGTGGCAAAAAAGCACCTTGTTTTTGAGGAACTTTTTGTTTTGCGCACGGGACTTATGTTGCTTAAAAACAAAAAGCGCACCAAATCGCCCTTTGTTTTTGCAAAAGATTACACAAAAGATTACATAAATTCTTTGCCGTTTGAAATGACCGATGCTCAAAAAAGGGTTATCGGCGACTGCGTAAAAGATATGTCTTCGGGCAGGGTGATGAACCGCCTTGTTCAAGGTGATGTCGGTTGCGGAAAAACAGCCGTTGCGGCGGCGCTTATGTATCATACGGCACGCTGTGGGGCGCAGTCGGCAATAATGGCGCCTACCGAAATTTTAGCCGAACAGCATTTTAAAAATTTATGTGAAAGTCTTAAAAACACAAACATAAAATGCGTGCTTATTACGGGTTCGCTCAAAAAAAGCGAAGCAAGCCGCAAAAGAAATGCTTGCAAACGGTAAGGCGCAAATTGCGGTAGGCACTCACGCGCTTATAAGCGAAGATGTCGCTTTTAAAAATCTTGCGCTTGTAATTACCGATGAACAGCACCGTTTCGGTGTTTTGCAAAGGGCGCAGCTTGCCGATAAAGGCATAAAACCACACACACTTGTTATGTCGGCAACCCCTATTCCGCGAACGCTCGGTCTTATAATATACGGCGACCTTGATATAAGTATTATCGACGAATACCCAAAGGGCAGACAACAGATAGAAAATTACTGTGTTGAAAGTGCTTTGAGACCGCGTGTTTTTAATTATATCAAAAAGCATTTAGACGATGGCAGGCAGGGTTATATAGTCTGCCCCATGGTCGAAGAAAACGAAGAGATAAACATAACAAGCGCCGAAGAGTATTACGAAAAAATTAAAGATACCGAATTTAAAAATTATAAGGTTGGCTTACTTCACGGCAAAATGAAGCCTAAAGAAAAAGATGCCGTTATGCGCGCTTTCAAAGACGGCGATATTCAACTGCTTGTTTGCACAACGGTAATCGAAGTGGGTATTGATGTGCCTAACGCCGCAATAATGGTTATTGAAAATGCCGAGCGTTTCGGACTTTCGCAACTGCATCAGTTGCGCGGAAGAATAGGCAGGGGGCAATATAAGTCTACATGTATATTTATTTCCGATTATAAAAAGGGCGCGACTGCCGAAAGGCTCGCTGTTATAAAAAACAGCAATGACGGTTTTAAAATTGCCGATGAGGACCTGCGGCTTCGCGGACCGGGCGATTTTTTAGGCTCGCGGCAACACGGATTACCCGAACTTAAAATTGCCGACATTTATGCCGATAACGATACATTGCGCCTTGCGGGAATGGCGGCTGCCGATTTGCTTGAGCGCGACCCCAAACTTTTAGATGCCCAAAACGCAAATTTGCGTCAGGCAATAATTAAAATGTATAAAAAACTTAACGAAAATTAGAGGAAAAACTGTGTTTAAAAGATTTATAAGTTATTACAAACCGCACAAACTGACATTTACCCTTGATATGCTTGCTTCGTTTGCAATGTCGGTCATAGCAATTTTTTACCCTATGATAACCCGAAAAATGCTAAACGAACTCATACCGCAGGAGCGTTACAGAGAGATTGTGATTTACGGTCTTTGTCTGCTTTTGGTTTATCTTTTGCGTATGGGACTTTCGTATTTTGTGCAGTATCAGGGACATATGATGGGTGTAAAAATGCAGGAGCAAATGCGAAGCGACCTGTTCGCTCATATAGAAAAACTGCCCATTTCATTTTTTGATAATAACGAAACGGGTAAGATTATGACCCGTATGACAAGCGACTTGTTCGATGTTGTAGAGCTTGCGCATCACGGCCCCGAAAATATTATAATAACAACAGCGTCGGTTGTTATTTCATTTGCGTATCTTATGTCGATAAATATTCCGCTGTCGCTTATACTGCTGGTTTGCGTGCCTATGCTTATCATTATTTCGGCAACTCTGCGCAAAAAAATGCGCACCGCTTTCAAAAAAAGGCGCGAGTCAAACGCCGTTATAAATGCGGCGCTTGAAAGCAGTATTTCGGGCATTCGCGTTACCAAAGCCTTTACTAACGCCGACAAAGAAATAGAAAAATTTTCGGGCGGTAATGTTCAGTTTGTCGAAAACAGCCGCGCGGCATATAAGGCTATGGGTCAGTTTCATTCGCAAACAACATTTATCACCGATATATTTAATGTAATACTTCTTATAGCGGGCGGATTTTTCCTGTTCAACGGTGAAATAAAAGAATTCGGTGATTATTCCGCGTTTATTGTTTCTATTAACCTGTTTATAAATCCCGTAAACACACTTATAAGATTTATGGAATCGTTCCAAGACGGCGTTACCGGCTTTGAAAGATTTACCGAAATTCTTGACACACCCATTGAGCAAGACAAACCCGACGCCGTCGATATGCCTAAAGTGCAGGGCGAAATCGAGTTTAGAAATGTTACCTACGGCTACGGCGATGGGGATAATGTGCTTAAAAACATCAGTTTTAAAATAAAAAAAGGCACAACCTATGCGTTGGTAGGTCCTTCGGGCGGCGGCAAAACCACAATTTGCCATCTTATACCGCGTTTTTACGATATACATAACGGAAATATTTTAATTGACGGCATCGACACAAGCTCGGTTACGCTTAATTCGCTTCGCAAAAATATAGGTATTGTGCAACAAGATGTTTATCTTTTTAATTCAAGCATCAAAGATAACATACTCTACGGCAGACTTGACACTACCGACCAAGATGTTATAAAAGCCGCAAAGCAGGCAAATATTCATGATTATATTATGTCTTTGCCAAACGGTTACAATACCGTAATAGGTGAGCGCGGTGTTAAACTTTCGGGCGGTCAAAAACAGCGTTTAAGTATAGCGAGGGTGTTTTTGAAAAATCCGCCGATACTTATTCTTGATGAAGCAACAAGCGCGCTTGACAACGCTACCGAAATTATGATTCAACAGTCGCTTGACGAACTTTGCAAGGGCAGAACAACGCTTGTTGTGGCGCACAGACTTTCTACAATAAAGAATGCCGACAAAATTGCCGTAGTGTCGGGCGGTCAGATTTGCGAGGAGGGTTCTCACGAAGAACTTATGGCGCAAGGCGGAATGTATGCCGAACTTTATAATCAGCAGTTCAGAAGATAAATTACTTAAAGGGGGTAATTTTTTATGAAAATTATTACTGTCAGCCGAGAATTCGGAAGCGGCGGGCGCGAGCTCGGAAAACGCCTTGCCGACATTTTGAAATTTGATTACTATGACAGCGAAATTGTTACAACGCTGTCTAAAAAAAGCGGTTTGGATAAAAAGTATATAGAGGATACTTTAAACGACCACGGATGGCAGAATATCCCCATAACTTTTCGTTCAACCTTTAACAGCGCGTATCTGCAATCTAATAAAATAAATCTTTTAATAGAGCAAAAAAAGGTCATTGAAGAAATCGCTTCTTTGGGAAAAGATTTTGTAATCGTTGGCCGTAATGCCGATGTGATTTTGCAAAAATATTCGCCGTTTAATATTTTTGTCTGCGCCGATGCGACCTCAAAACTTAACCGCTGTATTAACCGCGCGCCCGATGGCGAAAATTTAACCGAAAAACAACTGCTTCGCAAAATGAAGCAGATTGACGCTTCGCGCCGGAATACGCTTCAAATTATATCGGGCAGTGAATGGGGCAACCCTGAAAATTATAATTTAACCGTAAACACTACCGGCTGGCAAATAAAGCAACTTGCCGATTCTGTAGCCTGCTTTGCAAAAAAATGGTTTGAGAGGTCTTTATGAAAATTCAGCTTTCCGACCACTTTTCTTACAAAAAACTTATAAGATTTACGCTGCCTTCTGTGGCTATGATGATATTCACTTCGATTTACGGAGTGGTCGACGGCTTTTTTGTGTCTAATTTTGCGGGCAAAACACCCTTTGCCGCAGTCAATTTAATTATGCCGTTTTTAATGATTGTTGCCACCGTCGGCTTTATGTTCGGCACGGGCGGCACCGCCATAGTTGCAAAAACCTTCGGCGAGGGCGACTCGCAAAAAGCTAATAAAATGTTTTCACTGTTTACTTATTTTGCATTTGCGCTCGGTGTTATTTTAGCGGTTTTAGGCATTATATTTATTAAACCTATATCCGTGCTTTTGGGCGCAGACGGAAAACTGCTTGAAAACTGCGTAACCTACGGCAGAATTATATTATCCGCGCTTCCGTTTTATGTGCTTCAGCTTTTGTTTCAATCTTTTTTTGTCACGGCAGAAAAACCGCATTTAGGACTTGCGGTTACGGTTTCGGCAGGCGTTACAAATATGGTTTTAGACGCTTTGCTTGTTACGCTTTTACCGGGTGAGTATAAGCTTACGGGCGCCGCTTTAGCCACAGCCGCAAGTCAGGTTGTGGGCGGCGCAGTTCCGCTGTTTTACTTTTTTAGTAAAAACAGCAGTATTTTAAGGCTCGGCAAAACCTCTTGGAACGGCAGGGCGGTTTTAAAGGCTTGTGTTAACGGCTCGTCTGAATTTATGAGCAATGTTTCAATGAACGTTGTATCAATGCTTTATAACATTCAGCTTTTAAAATACGCAGGTGAAAACGGTGTTGCCGCCTACGGCGTAATGATGTATGTCAGTATGATTTTTTCGGGCGCGTTTATCGGTTATTCAATAGGCACAGCTCCGGTTATAGGTTATCATTACGGAGCGCAAAATCACGCAGAATTAAAAGGAATTTTAAAAAAGAGCATAAAATTGATAGGTGTGTTCGGCGCGTTTATGGCGCTTGCGGCGGAACTTTGCGCTGTGCCGTTAGGCAAATTGTTTGTCGGGTATGATTTTGATTTGATGTCGCTTACCGTTTCGGGTTTTAGAATTTTTGCGTTGTCCTTTTTGTTTATGGGCTTTGCTATATTTACATCAAGCTTTTTCACCGCCCTCAATGACGGACTTACCTCGGCGCTTATCTCTTTCTTGCGGACTTTGGTTTTTCAAGTAGCCGCAATTTTGATTTTGCCGTTTGTGTTCGGTATAGACGGCGTCTGGCTTTCAATAGTCACCGCCGAGGTTATGGCTGTAATATTATCAGCAGTATTTTTAAAGATAAAACAAAAAAAGTATGGTTATTAAGTTAACTGTATAAAACAAAAAGTCAACTTTACATTTGTGGGTTGACTTTTTGTTTGTTTTTTAAGATAATAAGTTTTGCTAAATAAAAAGATTTTAAAGTTAAATAAAATTTATATTTAAAGTGATATAATTTAAGAAAAGGTGAAAACAATGTCTGATTTTGTGAAGTTTCATTTTGATAATGCTTTCTTTGATAAACCTATTTTATTTTCTCCGTATAGCATAGTGCAGGTAGGCGACATAGATACTTATTCGGGTTATAGCTGTGTTAAACATACACAGGTGGCGCACGAAATAACTTATATAGTCAGCGGAAATGCCGTTATGCTTTGTGACGGAAAAACATTTTTTTGCAAAACCGGAGATTTGATTTTCAGTCCCAAAGGCACTGCACACGAAATCAATATTGCGGACGGTCATTCTTTAAGATATTACTACATTGCTTTTGATATTGTTGATACATCTGATGTTTGCAATAAAAAACTTTTAGATTTTTTTAATAATGCCAAAGCCGGTTGCGTAACAGCCGACCGAAGTATACCGTCCGCATTTCACGATGTGTTTTTAAATATTTACGGCAATGATGACTTTTCGGATACTATAGTCACAGACAGCATACGAAAATTACTTATATATGCGTTGCGTTCGCTTGAGCATCGCGCAAATGATGTGTATATTCCCGATGTGCGCTTTGGAAAGAAAAATACTATAGCACAAATCAGTTTGTTTTTGGAGTCAAATGTTGAAGATATAGATGCCTTGAAAAAACTGTCGCAAAAATTCGGATACAGTTATTCTTACATATCATCATTTTTTTCAAAATCTATGGGAATCAGTCTTAAAGAATACTTTTTGATAAGCAGGCATCGTCACGCGCGCGAACTGCTTTCAGACGGACTCTCCGTTACCGAAACATCTGAAAGAATGGGCTACAGCAGTATACACGTGTTCAGTAAAGCTTTTGTCGCTAAAGAGGGCATATCACCGAGCGAATTTTCAAAAAGTTTAAAAAAGCAATAGCTTTTAATAAAAAAATAAAGTGAGGTTTTTCTATGAAAGTAGCAGTAATCGGATGCGGAACTATCGCAAATATGCAACATATACCCGCATATTTAAAAAACAAGGATGCAGAAATCAAATATTTTTGTGATATTATTCCCGAAAGGGCTGAAGAAGCGGTAAAAAAGTATGGTTGCGGAACAGCCGTAACAGATTATAAAGAAGTTTTAGCCGACCCCGAAGTAGAGGCGGTTTCAATTTGCACACCAAACAATATGCATTCAATTATTTCGGTTGAAGCTATGCGCGCGGGCAAAAATGTTCTTTGTGAAAAGCCTGCCGGCAGAGTGCTTTCCGATGCGCTTATGATGCAAAAAGTTCAACACGAAACCGGCGTGGTTCTTAATATAGGCGTTGTAAATCGATTCAGTCCTGCGGTTAATGCGCTTAAAAAGCTTATAAGCGATGGCGAACTCGGTGAGATTTTCCACGTCTATGTAAGTTTCAGATGTCATCGCTCTATACCCGGACTCGGCGGCGATTTTACAAACAAGGCAATATCTGGCGGCGGCGTGCTTATTGACTGGGGAGTTCATTTTCTTGATATTGTTATGTATTGTTGCAATGACCCTGCGCCGAAAACAGTAACAGCCGAGGCTTTTTGCAAATTGGGTAAAAACATTAAAGATTATGTTTATCCGGGAACAATGTGGGCAGGGCCTCCGAAACTTGACGGTGTTTATGATGTAGACGATTCGGTGACGGCGCTTGTCAGAACAGAAGGCCCTACAATAACAGTCAACGGCGCGTGGGCGCAAAATATTGATGAAACCGAAATGTTTATTGATTTTATGGGTGATAAGGGCGGCGCGCGTCTTGATTATTACAGTAAAGAATTTACCGTTTACACCACAAAAGACGGAGAACTTTATGAATACACGCCAAGTATTGAAGAAACAAACAGTTTTGAAATTGAAATTGATGAATTTTTAAAATGTATAAAAAGCGGTAAAAAACTTCCGTCGCATATTGACACAAATATAATAACGGCTCGTATGATGCAGGCTATGTATGATTCTTCAAACGCGCATCGCGAAATCGTTCTGGAGGAAAGCAAAAATGATTAAGGTTGGATTTATAGATTATTATTTAGACGAGTGGCACGCAAACACAGCGCCCGAACATCTTGAAAAGTTATCAAACGGTGAAGTTAAAGTTTGTTATGCTTACGGTGAAATTGCAAACGCTGTAAGCGGTGTAATAAGTGAAGAGTGGTGCCAAAAAACGGAATAGAGCATTGTAAAACCATAGAACAGCTTGTGGAAAAATCTGACGCTATAATGGTTTTGGCGCCGGATAACTGCGAACAAAAAGAGAAGTTGAGTCATCTTGCTTTGCAAAGCGGCAAGCCCTGCTTTGTAGATAAACCTTTCGGAACCGATTTAGCTTCGGCAAAGCGAATGTTTGATTTGGCGGAAAAACACAATACGCCGTGCTACAGTTGCTCTGCGCTTCGCTATGCCGAGGAATATAAAGCGGTTGACCGTAAGGCTATTCAGTCACTCGTTGTATTTACGCCGCAAAATTCTTACGATAATTACATTCTTCACGCATTAGAGCC
Organism: Acutalibacteraceae bacterium; assembly: GCA_036308405.1. Classification (GTDB taxonomy): domain Bacteria; phylum Bacillota; class Clostridia; order Oscillospirales; family Acutalibacteraceae; genus UBA737. Next base: position 162 of record JAXJVR010000027.1, on the reverse strand, counting down.
GGCAATGATGCTTTGTGAAGAACCTGCAAAACGAGTAATGAGCGTTTTCAGAGGAGATGCGTTTTATTCTGTAACGGTAGAACTTTTAAGCGGCAGATACATAGTTATAAACAGTTTTAATTATGACACCCCATATATGATGAACATATCAATACCTACAAG
>JAXJVR010000026.1:0-5322 GCA_036308405.1 Acutalibacteraceae bacterium | reverse complement strand
TTGTTGAGGTTCGCGGTGAAACCTTAAAATATGTAAGCCGAGGCGGATTAAAACTCGAAAAGGCTGTCAAAAGCTTTGACCTTGTGTTAAAAGATTGCATCTGCGCGGATATAGGCGCATCAACGGGCGGCTTTACCGACTGTATGTTGCAAAACGGCGCTAAAAAGGTATATTCCATAGATGTCGGCTACGGTCAACTCGCATGGAAATTACGCACAGATGAGCGCGTAGTAAATCTTGAACGCACAAATTTTCGTTATGTTACAAACGAGCAGGTGCCCGATTTATTAGATTTTGCTTCGGTTGATGTTTCGTTTATATCGCTTTCACACATTATACCTGTTATGCGCACGCTTTTAAAAGACGGCGGCAGGGCGGTATGTCTTATAAAACCGCAGTTTGAAGCCGGCAAAGAAAATGTAGGCAAAAAAGGCGTTGTTCGTGATAAAGCGGTGCATATAGCCGTTATTGAAAAGGTTATTGGTATAATAAAAGAAAATAATTTTTCGCTTTTGGGACTTGACTTTTCGCCTATCAAAGGGCCGGAAGGTAATATTGAATATTTGTGTTACATTGAGAAAACCGAAAGTTTTGAGCTTAAAACCGACTGTGACCCGATTGCCGTTGTTGAAGCTTCGTATTCCGCTTTAAAGGAGGGCGTTTAAAAATGGTTGTTGCCGTAATTCCTAATCTTGATAAACGCGGTTCATCCGACACCGTTGAAAAAATGGGCAATTTTTTAAATGAGTGCGGAATAAAGGCTTACTTGCCCGACAGCATTTGCTGTGCAGGATACGAGCATGCACCCGAAGACGAACTTTATAAAATAGCCGATATAATTATAACAATCGGCGGTGACGGCACCATAATTCGCTACGCAAAACGCGCCGCTGCCGACGGCAAGCCGTTGCTTGGTATAAATGCAGGCAGGGTAGGTTATCTTGCTAATATTGAGCAGAGTGAATACAAACTGCTTGAAAAACTTAAAACTCACGAATACACGCTTGAAGAGCGTATGATGCTACACATAACCGTAAAAGAAAACGGCAGAGTTATAAATGAATTTGATGCTCTTAATGACGCGGTTGTTACAAGCGGATATATTTCGCGTATAATTGATATTACCGCATCGGTAGACGGCGGTGATATTATTAGTTATCATGCCGACGGTCTTATTTTGTCTACACCTACGGGTTCTACGGCTTATTCTATGTCGGCGGGCGGTCCTGTAATCGACCCCACTATGAAGTGCGTGTGCTTAACGCCTATATGTTCTCATTCGTTGGCGGCAAAGCCTATTTTAGTCGGCAGTGAAAAAACAATAAAACTTAAGGCTTTTTCTAAAAAACGCACTGATATTCATCTGTCGGTTGACGGAAGAAAAGTTACAAACATTAAGCCATACACAGAAATGTATATTACCGAATCTAAAAAGGCTGTAAAACTTGTAAGGCTTAATGACCGTTCTTTTTACAAAACGCTTTCTCTTAAATTCCGTGATGCAAGGAGTGGTATGTAATGAAAAAGAAAAGACAGCAAAAAATTCTTGAAATAATTGAAAATAATATAGTGCTTACGCAGGATGACCTTCAAAATTTTTTAAGTGAAGCCGGATTTCAGGTTACGCAGTCTACTGTTTCACGAGATATAAAAGAATTGCGGCTTATAAAAGGACATGACGGCGCAGGCAATTACCGTTATGTAAGCAGTCAGTTAAAAAGCACCGAAAAGCAGTCTTTTGCGCATTACCGCGAAATCTTTTCAAGATATGCTGCAAGCGTTGAATATGCGCTTAACGATATTGTTATAAAATGTGACAGCGGTATGGCTTCAAGTGTTTGTGTTGCGCTTGATACAATGTATAATGATATGATGCTCGGCACAATAGCAGGCGACGATACAATATTCATCATAACTCGCAGCGAAGCGCAGGCGCAACAGCTGTTTTATGAATTAAAAAAGATGTTACAGTGATACAGGTATTTTTATGATTAAATCTTTGCATATAGAAAATATTGCGGTAATAGAAAAAACCGATATTGATTTTGAATTTGGCTTTAACGCTCTTACGGGTGAAACAGGCGCCGGAAAATCAATTATTATCGACGCAATAAATGCCGTATTAGGTGAGCGCACATCAAAAGATTTAATACGAAACGGTTGCCAAAAGGCGATGGTTTCGGCTTTGTTTTGTGATTTATCGGCTGATTCGGTGCAACTGCTTGCCGAAAACGGTTATGAACCGGATGCCGACGGCAATCTGCTTATAACCCGTGTGCTTACTTCGGGCGGCGGCTCGGTTAAAATTAACGGCAAAACCGCCACGGCTTCCGTTTTGAAAGAAGTTACAAAAAATCTTATTAACATTCACGGTCAACACGATAATCAAAGTTTGCTGAATCCTGATAATTACTATCTGTATCTTGATATGCTTGCAGAAAATGACAAACAGAAAAACGATTATTATAACGAATTTAAACATTTTAATTCGGTGCGCCGTGAACTTAATTCTCAAGAAACCGATGAAGGCGAAAAACTGCGCCGAAAAGAAATTCTTGAATACCAGATAAAAGAACTTGAAGAAGCCGATATTACGGTAGGCGAGTTTGATGAAATAAAGCGTAAAATTGCCATAGCCGAAAATTATGAAAAAACAATTTCTAAACTTTCGGCAGCAGAGCAATGCCTTTACGGTGACGAATTGTCTGACGGTGCTGTTTCGCTTGTGCGCAACGCGCAGAAATATATTGAAGATGTAAAAGATGATGAAATCTCTGCTGTCAGCGCAAGGCTTGCAGAGGTGCTTTTAAATCTTGAAGATATTGATAGCGAATTACGCAGTTTTACCGATAACGAAGAATACAGCAATTTAGACGGCGAAAAATTGCGTGAAAGGCTTGACACTCTGCATAGGCTTATGTTAAAATACGGCAACGATGAGCCTAAAATGCTTGCGTTTCTTGAAAATGCAAGGGCAGAACTTGAAAAAATCGAATGCTCCGACAAGGTGATTAGCGAACTTTCCGCCGAGCTTGACGCATCTACGGAACGGCTTATATCACTTGCGGAAAAGCTTACGGCTACTCGTGTTACTGCGGCAGAAAGATTTTCGGCTCAAGTTACGGATGTGCTTAAATTTTTGGATATGCCTAATGTGGTCTTTAAAATAAATGTAAACCATGATAAATATTCAAAGCACGGTTGTGACACTGTCGAGTTTTTAATAAGCGCAAATGCGGGTGAAAGCGTTAAACCGCTTCATAAAATTGCGTCAGGCGGCGAACTTTCAAGAATAATGCTTGCTATTAAAAGCGTGCTTGCCGAAAAAGATAATGTAAGCACACTTATATTTGATGAAATTGATACCGGCATAAGCGGACGCGCCGCTGACAAGGTCGGTCTTCAACTGCAAAAAGTGGCTCAAAATCATCAGGTTATATGCGTAACGCATTTGGCGCAAATTGCGGCTTATGCCGAAAATCATCTGCTTATAGAAAAAACCTCGCATAATGACCGAACATACACAAGCGTTACAACGCTTGATTACGAAAGCAGAATTCGTGAGATTGCCCGCATTATGTCGGGTGCTGATATTACAGAAAATTTATACAATTCCGCAAAGGAATTATTAGACAGGAGTAAAAAATAAAATGGGTATTTATGAAGAACTTGTAGCGCGCGGACTTATAGCGCAGGTGACAGATGAAAAAGAAATCAGAGATATGATTAACAACGGAAAGGCAACCTTTTATATAGGCTTTGACCCTACTGCCGACAGCCTTCATGTAGGTCATTTTATGGCTCTTTGTCTTATGAAGCGTCTGCAAATGGCAGGTAACAGACCGGTTGTGCTTATCGGCGGAGGAACTGCTTATGTGGGCGACCCTTCTGGCAGAACAGATATGCGTTCTATGATGACTCCCGAAACAATACAGCACAACTGTGATTGCTTTAAGCACCAGATGGAGCGCTTTATTGAGTTTGGTGAAGATAAAGCAATTATGGTTAATAATGCCGATTGGCTTTTAAAGCTTAATTATATTGACCTGCTTCGCGAAGTAGGACCGTGTTTTTCGGTTAATAATATGCTTCGTGCGCGTTGCTATGAACAGCGTATGGAAAAGGGACTCTCTTTTCTTGAATTTAACTATATGATAATGCAGTCTTATGACTTTTATCATCTTTATAAAGAATACGGTTGCAATATGCAGTTCGGCGGCGATGACCAGTGGTCTAATATGCTCGGCGGAACCGAACTTATCCGTAAAAAGTTGGGTAAAGACGCTCATGCAATGACAATAACTCTGCTTCTTAATTCCGAAGGCAAAAAGATGGGCAAAACAGTCGGCGGCGCCGTTTGGCTTGACCCGAATAAAACATCGCCTTACGAATTTTATCAATATTGGCGCAATGTCGGTGATGCCGATGTTCTTAAGTGTATTCGTATGTTGACCTTTTTACCGCTTGAACAGATTGATGAAATGGATACTTGGGAAGGTAGTAAGCTTAACACCGCTAAAGAGATTTTGGCTTTCGAGCTTACAAAGCTTGTTCATGGCGAAGAAGAGGCTACACGCGCACAAGAAACTTCACGCGCAGTATTTTCGGGTGCGGGTTCACACGAAAATATGCCTACCGTTACGCTTTCTGCCGATGATTTCACCGACGGTAAAATCGGACTTCTGTCGGTTATGGTAAAAGGCTCTATGGCTGACTCTAACGGTGCGGCTCGCAGACTTGTAATGCAAGGCGGCGTCAGCGTAAACGACCAAAAGGTAACAAATCCGTCCGAGTCTTACACACCCGATGATTTTGCCGACGGCTTAATTGTAAAAAAAGGCAAAAAAGTTATCATAAAGTTTGTTGTTGAATAATGGGTTTATTTAAGAAAAATAACAAAAACACCTCTCTGCTTAAAACCTTTGACGGCAGAGAGGTAAAATATGTAACCAATAGAAACGTGCACCCTGACGGAACAGTTACTTACGACATAGTCGGCAAATCGGGCAGAATAGCGGTTATAGGTGATTATATACGCATTATTTGCGGCGAGAAAGATATCTTTAACTGCAAAGTTTCAGACTCAAAATATTATTTGCTGTTAAGCGGTGACGGTGTAACCGTCGAAGGCCAAAACACCGTAAGCGGTAATTATGATACAGTAACGGCATATTATACTTATTACAGAAAATAAAAATTTAAAGCAAACCTCTGCTTGTTCGGGGGTTTGCTTTTTTATAAATTTTTGTTGATAAAATATTTTATATATGTTATACTCAAAATTGCCAAACTAACATTTTTATATTTTCACGCAAATTATGT
>JAXJVR010000025.1:0-6110 GCA_036308405.1 Acutalibacteraceae bacterium | reverse complement strand
TTTTAAAATTTTTTTATTTTATTTTTTGAACACTATATATTGGGGTTTTTATATACATATAAATACAATTATACAGTGAAAACAGGCTTTGCAAAAAAGCAAAACCTGTTTTGTTTTTTTAACTTTAAAAGAAAATTTTAATTTTTATTCACCGTCAATTACGGCAAGCATAAGTATACCTACAATAACAAGAGCAATAAAAACATATTGTTTTGCAGATAATTTTTCTTTTAAGAATATTCTTGACAGAAGCAACGATACTACGCAAACAGAAGAAATTATCGGTGCCGCAATAGCGCCGTTTCCACTCATTGCGTAAACATAAGTCAACTGACCTGCCGTTTCGCAAACCGCCGCAATAGCTTTATCTTTTTGTTTGGTTATTTCAAATTTAACCTTTTTAATTTTAATAAACGCAAACAATATAAGCGCAACTAAAGCAAAGGTTAATTCATAAGCGGTATTTGCAACCAACTCGATGCTGTCCTCGGTAACAAATTTAAGCGGTGTGAGTTCCACATCCAAATAATATACATCAAGAAAACTGCCTATAGCATCTATAATCGCGTAACCGAAAGGCATTATAAAAGCTATAATTGCCAACTTTTTGCCGTATCGGCTTGCGCGAGTGCCGTTCTTCTTTTCCAAAAAGCCGACACCGAGTATGCCGATAACAATAACAGCTATTGCTATCCAAGAATAAATTGATATACTCTCACCTAAAATAAGCAAACATAAAAGAGAGCAAATCGCGCCGGAAGTGTTTTCAATCGGGTCAGAAATTGATTCCTCTATAAATCTAATTCCGAAGAAAGACAGCGCCATAGAACCTATGTAGCACGCGGATACCGGCAAATACTCAATTATATGCGACAATTTAAATCCGATATCTTGTGTGCATAAAGTAAACACGGCGTGAATTCCCATAACCAAACCGACAAATATGCAAACCTTTAGGTGTCCGTATTTTTCGTTGTCGTGAGAACCTTTTTTATAAAATAATTCCGCTGTTCCCCAAATAAGTGTAGTAGCTAATGTAAAAAACAACCACATAAATCTCAACTCCATAAAAAATTATAATATTTGATTTACGGAGCGTTTCGGGGGCGGTCTGCGTCTGAAGTGCCTATTGGCAATTCGGTTTCTGTGTCTTTTGGTCATAAATTAAAAATTAAATTATTCTCCTGCTAATTTTTTGGCAAAGTCCGAAAGTTCTTCATCGCTGTAGAACTCTAAAGTGATAGTTCCCTTGCCTTTTCCCTTTGATTTTATCTCTACCTTTCTGCCGAGTTCGTTTTTGAGAGAGAGCGCAACCTCACTGTAAAAATTACTCTGCAAAATCGGCTTTTGAGCCTTTTTTTCTTTAGGCTTAAACTTTGCCATTGCCTCAAGTTCACGCACCGAGGCGCCCGATTTTGCCGCTTTAAGCATAGCTGCGGCAAGCTCGCTGTCGCCGGCAGACAAAATTGTTCTGGCGTGGCCTGCGGTAATTTCACCGTTTTTAAGCGCTTCGAGAGCAGATTCGTCAAGATTTAAAAGACGCAAAGCGTTTGTTACGGCACTGCGTGACTTGCCGACGCTTTCGGCAACCTGCTCTTGCGTAAGACCGTAGTTTTCGATAAGTGTTTTATAACCCTGCGCTTCTTCAACAGCGTTCAGGTCTTCACGCTGTAAATTTTCAATAAGCGCTATCTCGTAATATTTAAGGTCATCAAGCTCTTTTATAACAACCGGAACTTCATCAAGTCCTGCCATACGGCAAGCGCGCCAACGGCGTTCGCCTGCGACAATCTGATAAACACCGCTTGATGTGGGGCGAACAACTATAGGTTGAATAAGTCCGTGCTTTGATATACTTTCGGCAAGTTCCGAAAGCGCCTCTTCATCAAAATTTGTTCTTGGTTGGTTGCGGTTGGGTTCGATTTCGCTTACGCGCAAGGTTACCGCGCCGTTAGTGTCGATTGAATTTTCGTTAAACAAATCTTCAAGGCCTCTGCCGAGTCCTGTCTTTTTAGCTGCCATTTTAAGCCCTCCTGTTTCGCTTTAAAAATTCTTTTGCAAGGTCATTATAAGCCGCGCAGCCTTTTGAACGCTTGTCATAATACTGTATGGGGCAACCGTAACTCGGTGCTTCCGAAAGGCGCACACCGCGCGGAATAACCGTTTTATAAAGTTTGTTTGCAAAAAACTTTTTAATTTCGCCTACTACCTGCTGTGTGAGATTTAATCTGCCGTCAAACATAGTAAGCACTATACCCTCAATTTCAAGCGTGGGGTTATACAATCTTTTCACCTGACGGACAGATGTCATCAGTTGCGAAAGACCCTCAAGGGCAAAATATTCGCACTGGATAGGCACAAGAACCGTATCTCCTGCGGTAAGCGCATTTATTGTAATAATTCCGAGCGAGGGCGGACAGTCGATAAATATGTAATCATATACTTCTCTTACCGGAGCAAGAGCGTTTTTGAGCGCGGTTTCACGGTGCTCTACATCAACCAGATTTACCTCTGCCGCCGCCAAATTCATAGAAGCGGGAATAACATCAACATTTTTAAACTGTGTTTTAATTATTGCTTCGTTCGCCTTTGCGCCGCCCAACAGCAGTTCATAGGTAGTAACCGATATATCTTTTTTGTTTATGCCGTATCCGCTTGTGGAATTGCCTTGAGGATCGGCGTCTACAAGCAATACCTTTTTACCTGCAAGTCCTATACCTGCCACAAGATTTACCGCGGTGGTGGTTTTGCCGACACCGCCTTTTTGATTAACAACAGAAATTATCTTACCCAAAATAACAGCCTCCGAATTTTGCATTGTATTTTAGATTATAGGTTAAACATTGTTTAATATGAAAGTAACTTAATATTATATATATAATATATAAATATATAACAAAATAAAAAGCAATTATGTTTCACGTGAAACACTACTGCTTTTTATTATAACTGCTGTTTGCTTAATTGTAAATAGAAATATTTTAAAATTATTGCCTATCGCCCGATTTGAATATTAACGACATAATAAAACCAAAGAACATAGCCGCGGTAATTCCCGCCGCCGTAGTGGTAAGTCCGCCGCAAAAAGCGCCGATAAGTCCGTAACTTTCAACCGCCTCAACCACACCTTTTGCAAGCGAATAGCCGAACCCCGTAAGCGGAACGGTTGCGCCCGCACCCGCAAATTTAACTATAGGCTCGTAAATGCCGATGGCGGTCAGCGCTACACCCGACACCACATAAGTTGTAAGAATTCTTGCAGGGGTAAGTTTTGTGTAATCAATCAAGACCTGACCTATAAGGCATATCACGCCGCCCACCAAAAAAGCCCAAAGGCATTTCAACAATAAACTCACGGTAATTCTTCCCTTTCGATGTTTCACGTGAAACATATTTGAATTTATTATTTGCGCCTTTGGGCAAAATATTCATACTATATTGAAATGTTCTTTTATTTTTTGTTCCGCTGTTTCAAGTTCTAAATTTTTTACCCGTAAACTGTCTGCCTTTTCGCTTCTGACGGTAAATTTTACTTTACAGGTTTTATATTTTCGGTCAGCAGGTGTTTGAGTGATTTTTATGACGCCTATATTGTTTTTATCGCAGTATAACTCGCGAATAACAAAGCCCGACGAACCCGATGCAAAAACATTTTCACCCAAAGAAAATTTGCTGTGCTTATAGTCGCGGTAACAGATAGTTGCGTAATAAACTATGATACCTTCAACAACCGCAGTCAAAAACAAAATAAGCGAACTGAAGTATTCAAAAATCAACGCCAAAGCAATTCCGCATAAAGCCGTGGGCAAAAACAGCATCATAGGCACAAAAAAGAACCTGCGAAGACTTGTTTTGCTCCTTTGCGGACGGATAGCCTCATTTTCTTCGGCAAGGTGCGGAAAATAAATTTTTAACTGTCTGTGCAGATTTTTGTTTGATGCAACAGGCACGATAATTGATTTTTCACCGCGGTTATCACCGTATCCGCCTATTGAAGCGCGCATAGAAAACTGTCTGACCAAACGCATAAGCGGATTTTGCTCAAGGCAAACATTGTTAACATGCGATTTTTTGAACACTATGCGTTTTTTAACGATAATTCCCGACGCTATCTCTATCTTATTTTTTCCGCTTTGCAGTTTAAAGTTCACATTTTTAAAAAATGTTATTATAAACGAAACTCCGTAAGCCGCAAGAAAAATAATTGTTATTACATTTACTATCGGCGGAAAAATGTTGTTAAATTTTAAAGAAAAGCTGTTTATTCGGTCAAAAAGCATATCCGAAATAGCGATACCCAAAAGTTCGCTTGCTTGATTTATAACCGGAACGCCGACTATAATGCCGGTCATAGCCGAAGAAGTAGTTGCCGCAAGCAAAGCTATTTTAAAAGCGGAAAATTTGATAACAACCTGACTTTCCTCACCGTAAATAAGATTAAACAGACTGTGGGCGTCTTTTTTATACATTTTAAAACTGAAATCGCTCTTTTGCGGTGTGCCTGCCTCGGTGTTAACGGCGCAGTCCACACTGCCTACAACAAAATCAAGCGGACCTTGCTTAAGCGAAATGCTTGAAAGATGCGAAATTTCTATTTTGGCGCAACTTTTTATAAAAAATCCTTTTTTTACGGTAAGATAACGGTCATTTACCGTTATGCTGATTGAGCGCCAACCTATTATTGCAACCGTAAGTATTGCCGCAAAGGCAATGATTTCAAGTGTAAGCAGGCCGTCAATCTTTTTGCTTGTCAGATACTGCACAAGCGCCCTTATAAGAGGCAGTATCAGCACAAACAGATACGGCTTCATAAGGGTAAATATCATTATTGGGTGCGCTTTAAATTTTTGTTTAATCATTTGGCTTTACCTTTAAATTATCCAGCAGAAAATCGGCGTTTTGGCTTTCTATTTCGGGTATAAGCACCCATCCGCGCGCGGCTTTAAGCATTACACATTTAAGCTTCATAACAGAAGCCAACGGCGAAGTAAAGCTTTGCGCAAAAACAAGTCGCGGAAAGGGCATAATCTGTGTGGTTTTAATAATTAAACCCTTGTTTATACTTATGGAATCTTTGTCAACCGTAACAGAATAACTTTTAAAGTAAAAAGGAATATAAACAAACACGCAAATAAGACCTATTGCGGCTATAATTGCGGCAGGCAACAAAAACCATAATGTATATTTGCTGAAAAAGGCTACCACGGCGCAAAGCAATGCAAAAGCAAACACAATGCGGAGCTGCCATAATATTCTTGTTTTTTTAGGTAGAGAAAAACTCACAAAAACACCTCTTGTTTTATCTGTTTTTTATTTTATCCCAGTAATTTTTAAATGTCTGCTCGTTTTTATTGTCACCGTAGCGGTAATAAGTTTTATTTTTTATATTATCGGGGAGATATTGTTGGTTTACATAATGCATTGGATATGAATGAGGATAAAGGTAGTGTTGACCCTTTACCGCAGCATCCTCACCGTCAAAATGTTTGTTTTGCAGGTGCCGCGGTATATCACCGCCCACACCCCTTTCAACATCTGCCATAGCGGCGTTAATTGCATCGTGCGCCGAGTTTGATTTAGGCGCTGTGGAAACTAATATAACGGCGTTTGCAAGCGGAAGACGCGCTTCGGGCAAGCCGACGCTCATCGCGGTATCAACAGCCGCTTTAACTATAGGTATTATCTGCGGATAGGCAAGGCCCACATCTTCATTTGCACAGACCAACAACCGCCTGCAAGCGCTTGGCAAATCACCCGCGGCAAGCAAACGCGCCAAGTAATAAATTGCGGCGTCGGGGTCTGAACCGCGCATTGATTTTTGATAAGCCGAAATAATGTCGTAATGCTCATCACCCTCGCGGTCATAGCGCACCGAATTGTTAGAAAGTATCTGTTCGGCAATGTCATCTGAAATTTGCGATGAGTCGTCATTTTTAGTTAACATAACGCATAATTCCAACATATTAAGCGCACGGCGGACATCACCCGCTGCCGCGCGTGAAATTTTGTTTAAAACATCATCGCTTGCGGTAATAATTTTGCACTGCTCGTCATTTAATATTTTAAGCGCGCGCTTTAAAACCGATGCAATATCGGCGCTTGACAGCGTT
>JAXJVR010000024.1:0-11409 GCA_036308405.1 Acutalibacteraceae bacterium | reverse complement strand
TCCGTTCGGGGCTACGCCCCTCTCTCCGTAAATCCACAGTCTTCTACCATAAAGTCACTGCTATTTTAATTTTGTTTCAACTTGCTATTGCAATTTGCGAAGAATTTTCTTTTGTAAATTTGATAAGCTCATCAACTGTTGTAAATGCAATACCTACAACGGTATCTGCGCCGCCGTAGTAGATTGCTATTCTGCCGGTGTCGGCATCGCACAAAGCAGATACGGGGAATACAACATTGTCAACATCGCCTACGCGCTCATATAATTCGCGAGGACTGAAAATATAGTTCTTTGTGCGGTAAAGAACTTTTGTCGGGTTATCGCGGTCAAGAATTGCGCAACCTACAAAATAGCAACAGCCGTTGCAGGTATCTCTTACGCCGTGATAAATAAGCAACCAACCTTCGTCGGTTTCAATCGGGATAGGTCCGCTGCCTATTTTTGAATTCTGCCAACCGGGAGCAGGGTTCATAACAAGACGGTGTTTGCCCCAATAAACAAGGTCGGGACTTTCGCTTGCGTAGATACTGCCTTTTCCGGGAATACCGAAGCCGGGGTCGCAGGGGCGGGTAAACATAACATATTTATCGTTTATCTTGCGCGGGAACAGAACTGCATTGCGGTTATAGGGCAAAAAGCCGTTATCCATACGGTAGATAGTTTCAAAATCATCGGTGTATGCCATACCTATGGTGTTGTCCCAATTTTCTGTGCCGGTGCACCACATAATGTAATATCTGCCGTCTATTTCGCAAATACGGGGGTCATAACCGTAAACATAGGGCACGCCCTCAATATCGTTTGCAAACTGAAGCGGTTCGTCCTCAATTTCCCAATGAACGCCGTCTTTACTTTTGCCTTTGTGCAAAAACGGAATATAGTCTGTGCGGTCAACCCTGAAAATACCTCTGAATTCGCCCTTGTAAGGCACTACAGAACTGTTAAACAGGGTATTTGCCTTTTTAACATCTTTGTATGTAAGAATCGGATTTCCACTGTAACGCCAAACAACTTCGTCACAGTCTGCGGGTCGGTATTCCCAAGGCATATTGGGTATAGATGTGCCGCCTATTACTTTTGCCATAAAATCAACTCCTAATATTTTTATAGAGCTAAACTCTAAAATCAATATAACATTTACGCACTTAAACATCAAGAAATTTTTTGACTATATTAAGAATTATTTTGCTGTTTAACATATTCGGTGGGCGTTATACCGTAAAGCTTTTTAAACCGCTTTGTAAAGTTGCGCACGCAACCGAAACCGCTTTCAAGGCAGGCATCAATAACGCGGTTACCGTTTTTGAGCAATTTTTTAGCATAGGTAAACCGCTTATCCGCAAGATAAGTATTAAAGCAAACACCGGTGCGTTTTTTAAATTCACGGCTGAAATATGACGGTGATATATGAAATTTTTTGCTTATTGTGTCAAGCGTTATTTCGCTTTTAAAATTTATGTTTATGTATCCTATAGCTTGTGAAATATTATCGTTTAAGGGTGCGCTGTGTTTTATTTCGGCTTTGTTTTCAAAAAGTTCTATAATAATGAGTTCTGTCAGATTTTTAAGCTGTAATTCGGCATAGTTACCGTCGGCTTCAAAAATTTTAAGCAGATACTCAAATTTTTCGACGATTTTGTTATCGGCATTTTTTATGACGCAAGCACCGAGCTTTGACAGCATTTCAGATATTTCGGGTGATAAATCTTTTGCATAAAAATGGCAGGTCACGGTTTTTAAATTTTTTGTTTCAAAACCGTGAAAATCCATAGGTGTTATAAAAATCAAATCACCCTTTTTGATTTCATAAGATTTATCGTTTACGGTGTGAATTCCTTCGCCGTCGGTTATATATTCAAACTCATAAAAATCATGCTGATGCAGTGGGTAATCTTTCGGCACTATGTTGCGGCATACAAGAAAATCACCTATTTTTGAGTATTCGTTTTGGTTGCATATATACGGTAACGTTTTGTTCTTCATAATATCATACACTTTTAAATTTATTTTAAGTTAAGTATACCATTTGTTATTTTAAATGGCAAGGTTTTCGCCGGCATTAAAAAACACTTTTTGTCAATAATAATTTGGGTGATATTTTTGAAAAATAAAATTTTTAATAAAAGTATTTTTAAAACGGCATTTATAATTGTTTTAAGCGCGATTGTGTTCTTTTTTGCTTCTTATTTTTATCTTGACCGTAATTTTAAACAGCAAGCCGCCGCCACAGAACGAAAGGATACTACAGTGCCTTACAAAAACCCGCCCGATAACGCGGGTATTGCATTTGTTTTGCCGGACCTCAGCGCCGTGCTTGCTTATCTTGATTTTGAAAATAACTCTGTTGCCGTTTTGAATATTGAAGACTATGATACATCAAATTCGGTCTACTACGGTTATAGCGTCGATTTTACCGTAGAAACCGATTATGAGTTGATTGGCGGAATAGTTGACCGTATAGGCGGAGTAAATATAGAAAGAAACGGCGAAGCATTGCGGTATACGGGTGTGCAGGTGATTGATTTAATATCCGAAAATCAAGATGCAACTTTAAAAAAACAACTGATTTTGCAAATTTTTGAACAATTTTCAAAAAATAACTTTTCAAAAGAAGATTTTATATATATAATAGAAAACAGCAAAACAGATTTATCTTTGATAGATGTCATAGATTGGCTTGACCGCATCGACAAAATTAACAAAAATATTAAATTTGTGAATTGAGGGTATTATGAAAAAAGTATTATCGTTTTTAACGGCGGTTTCACTTGTTTTAATAAGCGGTTGCACAAAAATTTCTAACGACAGCAGTTATTTGCAGTCGGACAGTTACGGTTCGTATACAAGCGATGTTGAATATATTATCGAAGACAGTGTTTCTTCGGTTGAAAGCGTTATTTCACAGATAGAATCCGATTTAGAAAAACAGCAGCAATCGGGTGAAGTAACGGTCAGTCGCGATACCGAAAGTGTATCTTCGCAGGTCGATACCGCTAACGAGGCAGGCAAGCAAATAGCCGTTGTTGACAGTTCGGTAGACTCCGCAGACGCGCAGGTCATAACACCTGCCGATGTTGATACAAAGGGCGAAAAACCGCTGTATTATAACGACCTTACCAAAACACAGAAACATATATACAGATGTATAAAATCCGCCGCCGAAAATATGACCGAAGGGCTCTTTTCAATAGGAGCTGTTTCAAGCAATGAAGACAGATTTTCGGATATTACGGTGGCATTCAGGGCGCTTTCTGCCGATAATCCGCAGATTTTTTGGTTGCCGATTTCTTATGTTGCTTCAAGTGACGGCAGTTCTTTGGCGCTTTCCTACCGTAAAAACGGCAATAATTTAGATTATACTTTTTCATCTTCACAAAAGGCAAACGCCGAAAAACAGCTTAACGCAAAAGCGGCTGAAATTATAGCCGAAGCGCAAAAGCTTTCAAGCCGATTTGAAAAAGAACTTTATTTTCATGATTGGCTCTGCAAAAATGTTACATACGGTTATAACGGTTCCGAAAACTGTTATACGGCATACGGCGCTTTGGTAAACGGAGTAGCCGTTTGCGAGGGTTATTCACGCGCAATGCAACTGCTTTGCGATAAAGCAGGCATACCCTGCACGGTAATTTACGGCAAATCTGAGGGAATAGGTCATATGTGGAATATAATCAATCCCGGTGACGGTTGGTATCATCTTGATGTTACCTGGGACGATGATGCCGATTTTGATTTAGCGCGCCATGCGTATTTTAATTTAACCGATGCCGAAATTAAAACCGACCACACAATTTTTGAGGCTGTTACACCGGATAAATCTTATGTAGGTAACGATTTGTTCAATATCAGTTTGTATCAATGCACAAGCACAACTTATAACTATTTTGTAAAGAAAAATTTGGTTTTTCAGAATGATATGGCTTATAATGCGCAAAGAATAGCGCAAGAGGTGTCGGCAGGCAACACAATGCCCGAATTTAAGTATATTCTTTCGGGCAAGGCTTTAGAGACCTTTTTAAACGAACTTAACCCGCAACTTTTAAATTACGGTTTGCGTATAAGTCAATATTCCAAACTCGGTAATGCGGTATTGCTTGGGTTTGGTTGACTTTTTATTAAATGTCTTATATAATAATTACTGTTAATATATTATGGGGGAAATATTTTGAAGATAGTTGATGAATTTTTCGGTATAAATGTTTTCGGCGACTCCGCTATGAAAGAGCGTTTGCCCGAAAGCGTTTATAATGAACTTAAAACGGCAGTATCTCAAGGCAAAAGCATAGATCGCAAAATTGCGGATATTGTTGCAAATGCTATGAAAGATTGGGCTATAGAAAAGGGAGCTACGCATTACACGCACTGGTTTCAGCCCATGACGGGAATAACCGCCGAAAAGCACGACAGTTTTATATCGCCCGACGGTAACGGCGGCGTTATTATGGAATTTTCGGGTAAAGAGCTTATAAAGGGCGAGTCGGATGCGTCATCATTTCCTTCGGGCGGATTGCGCGCTACCTTTGAGGCGCGCGGTTACACCGCTTGGGACCCAAGCTCTTATGCTTTTGTAAAGGATAACACGCTTTGCATACCTACTGCATTTTGCTCGTATAACGGTGAAGCGCTTGACCAAAAAACACCGCTTTTGCGCTCTATGGAAGCAATAAATAAGCAAGCCCTGCGCATAGCAAAAATTTGCGGTCTTGATGATGCTAAAAGCATTAACACCACAGTAGGTCCCGAACAAGAATACTTTTTGGTTGATAAAGAACTCGCAAAGAAGCGTCCCGACCTTATTTTCTGCGGAAGAACATTGCTCGGCGCAGAACCGCCTAAAGGTCAAGAGATGTATGACCATTATTTCGGTGTAATAAAACCGCGTGTAAAGGACTTTATGCGCGAGCTTGATGACGAACTTTGGAAATTGGGCGTATATGCCAAAACCGAGCATAACGAGGCGGCTCCCGCACAGCATGAGTTGGCTCCCATTTTTACTACAACAAACATAGCGGCAGACCACAATCAGCTTACTATGGAACTTATGAAAAAAATTGCCGATAAGCACGGTCTTGTGTGTTTGTTGCACGAAAAACCGTTTAAGGGTGTAAACGGAAGCGGTAAGCACAATAACTGGTCACTTTCAACCGATACGGGCGTAAACTTTTTAAAACCCGGTAAAAACCCAAGCGACAATATGATATTCTTGTTAACGCTTGCTGCGGTAATTCGCGCTGTGGACGAGCATCAGGACTTGCTTCGCATATCGGTTTCATCTGTAAGCAATGACCACCGTTTAGGCGGGGCTGAAGCGCCCCCTGCAATTATCTCGATATATTTGGGTGATGACCTTAACGAGATACTCGATTCTATTGAGCGCGGTGAGCATCATATAGATTCAGACAAGATAAAAATGTCTGTCGGCACTGAAATTATACCCTATATTCGAAAAGATAATACTGACCGCAACCGCACTTCACCGCTTGCATTTACCGGTAATAAGTTTGAGTTCAGAATGTTAGGCTCTTCAGCTTCGATTTCTGAAACAAATGTTGTGTTAAACACAATTGTTGCCGATGTTTTCAAAGATTTTGCCGACAAGCTCGAAAATTCAAAAGATGTTGAAAAAGACGCTTTAGAACTTATAAGAAATACTGTTAAAGAACATAAACGCATTATATTTAACGGTGACGGCTATTCACAAGCTTGGGAGCAGGAGGCGGCAAAGCGCGGACTTTTGAATTTGCGCACAACCGTAGATGCAATACCGTATTTGCGCACAAAAGAAAACATTGAATTGTTTGAGCGTCACGGTATTTATAACTGCACCGAAATCAACTGCCGAGCAGATATAGCACTTGAAAATTACAGTAAAACCGTTCATATAGAGGCGCTTACCTTGCTTGAAATGGTTAAGCGTGATGTTATACCGGCATTAAGCCGTTATCAAAGTGATTTGTGCCATACCGTTACAGAAAAACGCGCAATAGATAAAAATATAAACTGTGATGCCGAACTTGAGGTTATCGAAAAACTTTCTTGCTTTAACAGCCATTTAAGTTCGCTTGTAAAAGAGCTTGACGCGGCGGTTGACGAGGCTCAACAAACTACCGATTTGCTTAAATGTGCACAGCTTTATTGCAATAAAGTTATGTTTATAATGAATAATATACGCCATATTGCAGACGAGGCAGAAACAATAACTGCGCGTGAGTATTGGCCGTATCCTACCTACAGCGACATACTGTTTAAAGTGTAATTTTAATTTAATATTTAATTTTAAACCGCCTGAAAAATTTTTTGGGCGGTTTTTGCAACCTTTGGGGCAGATAAAAAGTTTTATCTACGGGAGGGAAAATTATGGAATACAAGATTTCTGCAGAACAAGCCTTTGAAAAATATTCCGATATGGTGTATCGCCTTGCCTTTGCAAGAGTAAAAAATAAATATGACGCGGACGACATATTGCAGGAAGTTTTTTTAAGGTTTATTAAGTGTAAGGACAAGGTAAACAATGACGAGCACGCAAAAGCGCTGTTAATTCGTATTACAATCAACTGCACCAAAAGTATGCTTACGGGCAGTTGGTTTAAAAAGACTGCGCCTTTAAGTGAAGATTTAAGCGTTTCTTTTTCGCAAAACGATACGCTTGACGCCGTGTTGCGTTTGCCAAAAAAATATCGCACGGTGGTGCATTTGCATTACTATATGGGCTACACAACAGATGAAATTGCAAAAATTTTGAATTCTAAACCCTCTACGGTGAAGTCACAGCTTCACCGAGCAAGAAAACAGTTAAAAATAAGCCTTGAAGGAGTTGAAGCAAATGTTTGAGCAAGATTATAAAAAAGCTATGGATGCCGTTAAACCCGACGCCGATAAGAAAAATGAGATTTTAAATAACATAAAGCAAAAAGAAAATGCGAAAACGCAAAAAAATCCGGCAATGCCTTGGCGTGTAGCATTTGCGTGTGTTGCGCTTGTTGCAATAATTTTAGGCGTTGTTTTTGTGCCTAAAAATAATATTGTTACAAAACCTAAAAATTCCCCAAATACTTTGTCGGTGGCAGATTCTTATGATGAGATTTACAGCCGATTAAAAAAATATCAAAAGCAGCATAAGAATTATGAAATAGCAGACGGAGAAGTAGTATATGAATACGCATACGATGATGCAGAAGGGTCTACGACAGACACAAATTCGGGCGCAAATTATTCTTCGGGTTCTGCTTTAAAGGGCGACTCACAAACAAGTGAAAACACTGCGGAGGAAAACGAGTTTTCAGGCACTACCGAGCAGGTTGAGGGCGTAAGCGAAGCCGATATAGTAAAAACCGACGGCAAATATATATATACCGTAAACGATAATTTTTTAAGTATCTTTTCGGCTTCGGGCAGTAATTCGCAACTTTTAAGCAGAACAGAATTAGAAAATGAAGAAAACGCCTATGTATACGGCGATATGTTTCTTAAAGATGATAGACTTGTAATACTGCAAAACAGCTACGGTTATAACGGAGCTTACAGTTGTGTCGGAGACTGTATGGCAAGCGGTGATGATTACACCTCGATTATTATTTTTGATATATCCGACCGCAAAGAGCCTAAGCAGGTTGCAGTAACCCGTCAAAAAGGGTATTACAATACCTCGCGTATGGTGGGTGATTATGTTTATCTTGTTTCGGAGTGCTATATTAACACAAACAATATCGTAAAAGAAGAACCCGACACCTATGTTCCTACGGTTGTCTACAATGATAAAACCACCGTTTTGCCTGCCGATAGAATATATTGTTATAATTACGGCGAGGACAGCGCAAGCTATTCGGTTATTGGTTCGTTTAATTACCGTGACGGCGCTCTTTGTGACAGCGCAAGTCTGTTCGGCGGCGCTTCACAGATATATTGCAGCAAAGACAATATAATTTTTACTAAATATAACAGCACAGAATTGCCCAAAGAGGAAGGCAGTTATTCATCGGCTTATACCGACATTTCAAGACTTGAAATATCAGGCGGAAAGATAGAGTATAAGGCTTCGGGCAAAGTAGAAGGCGAACTTGAAAATCAGTTCTTTATTGATGAGTATGACGGATATTTCAGATTTGTAACCACCGTAACAGAAACAACCGTTACAAAGCAAAAGTATGCAAATACCGATAAAGAAATATTTGTTTATGACAGCAACCCGTCAGCCTGCCTTACCGTGCTTGACAAAGACCTTAAGCTTTGCGGTCAGATTAAAGATTTGGCGCAGGGCGAGCGCGTTTATTCGGTGCGTTTTATGGGCGATACCGCATATTTTGTAACATTCCGCCGGACCGACCCGCTTTTCAGCGCAGATTTGTCCGACCCTAAAAACCCGAAAATTTTAGGCGAGCTTAAAATACCCGGCTTTTCGGAATATATGTATCCTTACGGCAACGGCTTGCTGTTGGGATTCGGTATGGACGCCGATGAGTCTACAGGCAGAACAAACGGACTTAAACTTTCAATGTTTGACATCTCAAACCCCGCCGATGTAAAAGAACAAAACAAAACCGTGCTTGACGGATATGACTATTCACCGGCGCTTTATAACCATAAGGCAATGCTTGTTTCAAGCAGTAAAAATCTTATGGGCTTTGCGGCTTATGACCGCTATGGCAATACAAAATATTTGATTTATGAGTATACGGGTGACGAGTTTGTTCGCAAAGCGGTGCTTACTCCGCCTTACGCTGTTCAAAACAGTGAAAACAATATAATATATGACAGCTGTTTCAGCAGTGAAAGCATCAGAGGACTGTTTATTAACAATGATTTTTATCTTGTGTCAGACTGCGGTTTGTTAGTGTTTGATATGAATACATTTTTGCAGACAGCAAGAATAGATTTCTGATTTTTTAAAACGCGCCTTGCGGTTGTAAAACCGCAAGGCGTGTATTGGCTTTTTTAAACAAAATCAGATAAAAAACTTGACAAAATTCAGCGGGGGGGGTAGAATAAAATTGGGTATTTTAAACAAATGTAATACCTGATTTTAAAGGGCAGGCGTAAAGGAGATTTTATATGAAAAAATTTGCAAAAAAGACCTTTTTGACAAAAATTGCTACTATGGTAACATCTGTTGCTTTGGCTTTGTGTTTTGTGTTTACACCTTCATTTGTAGCGGAAGCTGCGATTGTGTATACCGAGACAATTTCGGCAGGTGAAACATGGAACAAAACTTGGACTTCGGCAGTAGAAAGCGAAACCGTAAATCTTAACATAACCGAAACAGGTCTTTATGACCTTACGGTTGTAGACAACAAAAAGACGGGTTGTGTTGTTATCGGTTTGAAAAATGCCGATGATGAACTTGTGCTTTTTGATATGCTTTCGGAAACCGATGGTGAAACACTTGAAATTACGCCGATTTATACCAAAACCACACAAAAAATAATTTTGGTAGCAGGTCAAAAATATGAGCTTGTTTGCACTTATATAAGCGAAGACTTTAAAACCCAATTAGATGCGGATGTTTCTGTTACACTTAATAAAAATAATTCCAAGCCCGAAACACTTCCTAATTGCAATATTTCGGACAGTAATGTGCGCATACAGGTTGAAAACGGCAAGTATGAGTGGTTTCAATTTACAACAGAAGCCGCCGGCGACTATAGTTTTAATGTTTCTTCTGATTCTGTTTTCGGCGGTATAGATGTATTTTCATCCTCAACAGGAAAAGTTGAAGACTCAAAACTTTTATCAAGATATGATTTGGATTCCGAAGGCGTTGTAAACCGTCAAAGTATGGCGGTTAATCTTGAAGGCAACCAAACATATTATATATGCTTTACCGCTATCGGTGAAGGAAAAAACTGTGCTGTTTCTATGACAAGGAATGATAAAACCGTTGAAAACATTGCCGTTAATGCGCCTAAATGCACTTTATATTCATCGTGGGCGGCATCGTTTGGAATTCTGCCTACCGACTTCAATTACAAAATATCATATACCGACGGCACACGCGAAATAATTTCCGAATACTATGATATATGGGAAAAAGGTTATGAACTGCCCGAATTTGAGCCGTTTGATGATATTGTTTATGTAAACAGTGAAATGTATTATCTTGCCGGTAAACAGCCTATAGCTACGGTATACGATGATGTTAAAACGGTTATATTTGCAGATGTTTTTTCTGTTACCGATTGGCTTGCAGATATAAATGCCGATATTGTTGATGCGTATGACACTTGTATTATTGAAAACAAAGGAGTTACAGATGATTCAGGTTGGTGGCGTATAAAAGTAAGCGAAACCGGCGTTTACAGTTTGCGTTCTTATGATTATTGGGAAGATATAAATTGCTATTTAGAAAATACAGTGTTTGTAGACCAATATAATAATATTGTAGAATACAACGACGCACAAGAAGGGTGGCCTTTGGTAGCGGGTAACGAATACGCTTTAAATATGCAATATACTTTTAAAAACAGTTACGACACTGATTTTGAATTTTGGTTAGGAACTGAAACCAATACAATGTTCCCCGATACATCGGCAGACGGTTGGTATAATGACGCCGTAACCTATGCAGTAGGCAGCGGAATAATGACCGGCTACAAATCAAACGGTCTGTTCGGCACATCAGACAGTATTCAAAGACAAGACTTTATCGTAATGCTTGCGCGTTATGACGGTGTAGATTTGACTGAATATGTAAACGCAGAAAACAAATTCCCCGATGTAGATAACAACGGCTATTATGCAGCGGCGGTTAAATGGGGTTCCGAAAACGGAATAATCACAGGTTATACCCACAACGGTTGCTTTGGCGTGGGTGATTCAATAACCCGCGAACAGCTTGTAACAATGCTTTACCGATATGCAAAATACAAGGGCAGAGATATAAATGTTACAGGTAATGCAGAACAAACCGCAATAAGCAAATTCGGAGACTACAGCAATGTAAGTGTATTCTCAAAAGATGCGATATTGTGGGCAACCGAAAAGGGAGTAATCACCGGTAAGGGTGTAAACAAAGACGCTATTGACCCGCAGGGCAGGGCGCAACGCTGTGAAGTTGCACAGATTATGTATAATATCTTTAAAAACGATATTTTGTAATCACTTTATAAAATAACAAAAACCACGGCAGGTCGGTTGACCCGCCGTGGTTTTTATGCTGAAACTTTAAATTTTTATCATTGTAGAGGATGATGCGCACATCATCCCGAAAAGCCAGATGAATTGATTAAACTTAACGGTGCGATGAAGGGCATCGCACCCTACAATCTAAACTTTAAAGTTTCATCTCGTAGGGAACAGATTTATCTGTTCCGTAAAAAAATGAGATTGCCACGCCGACAATGTCGGCTCGCAATGACAAATTAAATCACGCAAAAAAACAAACGTCATTCCGAGTGACCGTGTCACGAGGAATCT
>JAXJVR010000023.1:0-1598 GCA_036308405.1 Acutalibacteraceae bacterium | reverse complement strand
GTTGTACTCTATGCGAGATGACAGAAATGCATTTTTTCGAAGAACATTTGAAAACCGAAAAAATGAGGCAAGGGTTATCAAAAATGTTTACAAGTGGTTTAATATGCCTAAAAAGAATATAATTTATGTGATAAAGCCTATAATTAAATGGTTTGTTCCTAACGGTATCTATAAGTATATACATAAAATTGGAGATAAAAAATGATAGTATATTACGGTGTTGTAATATCTGTGCTCTTTTTTGGAATGTTAGCGCAGTATGTTAACTCTAAATCTAAGCTTACACAGACTTCACTTTCAGAAGGTGAGGTCAAATATAAAAACAATTACGGAATATTTTATTTTATATTATTTGCTGTTTTTGTTTTTGTAGGTGGATTCAGATATTATGTTGGAACCGATTTCGGCGGGTATTATAAGATGTATGTTTTTTCTTGGACCGAAATTGTCGAAGCATTTAAAACACTTGATGAACCCGGTTTGAAATTACTTTCATATTTAGCAAGGCTAATTTGGAATGACGGCATTTCGGTAATATTTTTCTCAAATTTAATAACTACATTGCTCGTTTTTAGGGGAATCAGCAAATTTGATAATAATGATATAACAATAATGTTGCTGATTTATATTTTCTTTGCCGGCTGGACCTTTTCATTTAATGGTGTCAGACAGGCCTTGGCGGCATCTGTTATTTTTGCTTTTGTAAAAGTAGGTGAAAAGAGTTGGATATTAAAATATATGGTTTTATGTTTTATTGCCTTTTTGTTTCATAAATCAGCACTTATGATGTTACCTATTCTAATATTGTCGCACAGAAAATTCGATAAATCACAGATATTAGTGTTATTGTTTAGTGCTGTTGCTATACCGTTTCTTTTTGATTTTGCTTTTGATTTTATGGGTTCTAACACAACAAATGAAGATGCATTATTATATATAGAAAGACAAATAAATCCTATCAGAGTTATTGTGGCGTTTGCACCGATTATTTTATTATTCTTCGTTGTAAACAAAAAAGATTTTTTTAAAAAAAACAGTTTTGCAGTTAATCTAATGATATACAATGCAATTCTGACATTCACAACAATGAACAGTGCATATTTAAACAGATTTACACAATATACGGGTATGTTTTTGATGATTTATTTTCCGTCGGTGTTAAAGGCAATGAGAAAAGATTATAGAATTGCCGCGACAATTGCGATTGTGGTGCTGTATTTCCTGTTTTTCAGATATGAAATGACCAACGGAGTAAGCCGCGTGACATGGCAATGGAGTTTCAGTCATTTCGGTGAGTATTAATAAATAGGGGAATTTCTATGAAAAAAATAGGCATAGTCACTATGGTTGGTTGCGATAACTACGGAAATTTATTTCAAAATTATGCAGTAAAAAAAATACTGGAAAATATGGGCTACGAAGCATACACATTAAATAATAATATTCGAGAAAACAAAGTTAAAAGCAAAAACAGTTTTTTCACTAAATTAACTTTTCAGTATATAAAGGCATACATTAAATTACAATTAGAAATACGCTTCGGTTGTAAAAACAGCAAGGATTTTTCATTTGCCGGATTATTTCGTTCTGTTATAAAT
>JAXJVR010000022.1:0-9082 GCA_036308405.1 Acutalibacteraceae bacterium | reverse complement strand
GACAAAGAAAACAAGTTCCCCGATGTAGATAACAACGGCTATTATGCAGATGCTGTTAAATGGGGTTCCGAAAACGGAATAATAACTGGTTACACCCATAACGGTCATTTCGGCGTAGGTGACACCATAACCCGCGAACAACTTGTAACAATGCTTTACAGATATGCAAAATATAAGGGTAAAGATGTAAATGTTGCAAGCGATGCCGAAGAAACCGCAATTAACAAATTTAACGACTACAGCAAAGTAAGCGGGTTCTCAAAAGACGCAGTATTGTGGGCAACCGAAAAAGGCGTGATTACCGGTAAGGGTGTAAACAAAGACGCCATCGACCCGCAGGGCAACGCACAGCGCTGTGAAGTAGCGCAGATTATGTATAATATTTTTCAAAATAATGTATTTTAAATATAAGGTTGATTAAAAAGGTCGCCACTCAAATTTTGGGTGGCGACCTTGAATATTTGAAAACAACAAAAAAGTTAAAACATTTTATTTTTTGACACAAAAAAAGAGTAAAAATATGTTTAAAAATATTTTAATGTATGATATAATAAACACACAGTAAAAAAAAGGGAGTGTAATTATGAAAACCGATTTTACCATCGCGTTATCCCGGATAATAAAAGAATTTTCTTTAGAAATTTTAAATATGCCTACAGACCCTGAAAGCATAATGATTTCTACTGCTGAAATAAACCGTCCGGGTTTGCAGTTTGCGGGGTATTACGAATATTTTGACCCTAACAGAATTCAGATACTCGGTATGAGCGAAATAGGGTTTCTTAACCGTTTTACCGAAGAAAAGTTAAACGAGCGCGTGGGTGAATTTTTTGCCAAAAAACCGACTGCCGTTGTAATTGCGCGCGGTTTGTCCGAAAATGATGTTTATAAAAAAATGGCGCAGCTTCACGGTGTTCCGCTGCTTGTTACAAATGAGTCAACATCTGATTTTGAGGCGGCGCTCATAGCCTTTTTAAATCTGCATTTAGCACCGCGAATTACAAGACACGGCGTTTTGGTTGAAGTTTACGGCGAGGGTATTTTACTGCTCGGTGAAAGCGGCGTAGGTAAAAGCGAGACCGCAATAGAACTTGTAAAACGCGGTCACAGACTTATTGCGGATGATGCGGTAGAAATCAGGCGTGTTTCAAGCAAGTCGCTTGTAGGCACTGCTCCCGAAAACATACGGCATTTCATAGAACTGCGCGGCATAGGTATTATTAACGCAAGCCGAATTTTCGGTGTCGGTGCCGTAAAACTGACCGAAAAGATTGACCTTGTTATCAATTTAGAGCCGTGGGATGTAAACAAAACCTATGACAGAATGGGTCTTGATGTTCAAAAAACCGAAATATTAGGGCTTGATATTCCGTCACTTACCATACCGGTGCAACCGGGTCGAAATTTAGCCGTAATTATTGAGGTTGCCGCAATGAACAACCGTCAGAAAAAACTCGGCTACAATGCGGCAGAAGATTTGCTTAACAGGCTCGGTATGGATAATGACTTTAAAAAGTCCGAAAAAGAAAATGCGGTAAAACCGTTTTAAGAAATGGAGATATATAAAATGTATAAATTAGGTATAGATTTAGGCGGAACAAACATAGTAGCAGGTGTTGTCGATGAAGATTACAAAATATTGGCAACCGCAAAACGCAAAACAAATTTACCTCGCCCTGCCGAAGAAATAGTTGCCGATTTGGCGGCTGTTACTTTTGAAGCTATCGAAAGCGCAGGACTTACCCCTGATGATATAGACGGTTACGGCATCGGTTGCCCCGGTTCTATAGATAACAAAACCGGCGCGGTTTCATACTCAAACAATTTGGGATTTTACGATTTACCGCTTGGTGAGTTGCTTTGCAAAAAAACAGGTAAAAAGTTTTTTGTTGAAAACGACGCTAACGCGGCGGCTTACGGTGAATATATTGCAGGCGCCGGCAGAGGCTGTAACAACTTTGTTGCAATTACTTTAGGCACAGGTGTCGGCGGCGGCATAATCGTAAACGGTCAGATTTATTCGGGTTCTAACGGCGCAGGCGCCGAGATAGGACACATGGTTATACAAATCGGCGGTGAGGCATGCACCTGTGGAAGACACGGTTGTTTTGAAACCTATGCCTCCGCTACAGCGCTTATAATGCAAACAAAACACGCTATGATTCGTTACCCCAACAGCCTTATGTGGAAGCTTTGCGACGGTGATATAGAAAAAACTTCAGGCAAGACCGCATTTAAGGCAAAAGAGATGGGTGATATTGCGGCCGCTATGGTTGTAGACCAATATATACGCTATTTGGCAGTCGGCATTTCAAATGTTGTAAATATTTTTCAGCCCGATATGATTTGTATAGGCGGCGGTATTTCACGCGAGGGCGAAAAGCTTACGGCTCCGCTTAATGCAATAGTTGACGGTGAAAACTACGGCAGAAATATAGAACCAAAAACAATTATTAAAACCGCCGACCTCGGTAACGACGCGGGAATTATCGGCGCGGCATATCTTTGTAATTTACACAAATAAAAGGTGATTTTATGCAACTTGATAATCTGTGTGCAGGATTAGAAAAGTGTAAAACCGAATATGTTAAATCAGAGCCTATGAGCCGTCATACCACCTTTAAAATAGGGGGTAATGCCGATGTGTTTATAAGCATTAAAACCGAAGACGAACTAAAAACCGTTTTAGAACTGACCAATGAATACGGAATACCTTGTTTTATACTCGGCAAGGGTTCAAATCTTTTGGTGTCTGACAGCGGTATAGAGGGCGCGGTTTTATGCCTTGACGGTCTTGATGAGATAAAAATTACCGATGAAACCGTTGTGTGCGGTGCAGGCGCAAGCCTTAAAAATGTGTGCCTTGCCGCGCGTGATGCAGGTCTTTCGGGGCTTGAGTTTGCATACGGTATACCGGGCAGTGTGGGCGGCGCTGTATATATGAACGCAGGCGCATACGGCGGCGAGATGTCGCAGGTTGTATTATCTGCAAAGGCTGTCGATAAAAACGGCAGGGTATTTGAATTTTCAAACGAGCAGTTGCAGCTCGGTTACAGAACAAGCATATTTAAAAATTCAAGCTTAATTGTCACAAGCGTTACCTTTAAACTAAAACACGGTGACAAGCAAAAAATAAAAGCAGATATGGACGATTTTCTATCTCGCAGACAAAACAAGCAACCGCTTGAATACCCAAGCGCCGGAAGCACATTTAAAAGACCGCAAGGTTATTTTGCAGGCGCGCTTATTGAAAAAAACAATCTTAAGGGTGTGTCTGTCGGTGGCGCGCAGGTCAGTCAAAAACATGCGGGATTTATTATAAATACAGGGTCGGCTACTTGTTTAGATGTGCTGTCGCTTATAAAAAAAGTTCAGAACACGGTAAAAAATGCCGACGGTGTAGATTTAGAGCCTGAAGTCATATTTGTAGGAAGAAAGTAAACAAATGAAAATAGAGTGCAGGTCATTTGGATTTAAAAACGGGGCGGACAGCGCGGACTTTGTGTTTGATGTCCGCTGTCTGCCTAATCCGTTTTACATAGAAGAACTTAAACATAAAACCGGTTTGGACAAGCCGGTTCGCGATTATATATTAAACTTTGAAGAAAGCCGAGAATATTTTAAAAAAATATTTGATTTGGTTTTATTTGTTCTGCCTTTTAAAGAAAAGCAGGGCAAAGAAAAAGTTACGGTTTCATTCGGTTGCACGGGCGGTCATCATCGCTCGGTAACATTTGCATTATTGCTTTGTGATGAGCTTAAAAAAGCAGGCTACAGCGCAGAATGTTTTCACAGAGATATTAAAATAAAGGATTAAGATTATGTCTTTTTGTTACGATATAAAAACCGAACTCAGCGAAATTAAGGTTTCGCGATGTTGCGCGCAGGCGCTTACCTACGGTATGTTATTGTTCGGCAGGTCGTTTTCGCCCCAAAAAATATCAATGCAAAGCGAAAATAAGGCAGTGGTGCATCTTTATTCATTGCAGATTGAAAAAAATTACGCAGCCACTGTAAGCGTAACCGCAGGTAACAGCAAAAATACAACATATCGCGCCGAGGTTGCCGATGAATTTGACCGACTTAAAATTTTGGCGTCGGTAGATTTCGGTATGTCCGAGGGCAAAATAAGTCACGAATTTTTTAACCGAGAGTGTTGCGAAGCGGCTTTTGTGCGCGGCGCTTTTTTGGCTTGCGGTCAAATGAGCGACCCAACAAAAAGTTACCGTGTCGATTTTTCGGTAAAAAATGAGGCTCTTGCAAACGAACTGCGTGATATTTTGGCAAAACACTCGGTTGCGGCAAATTTGTCCGCAAGAGGTAAAGGTTTTGTTGTATATATAAAACGCAGTGAGATGATAATAAATTTGTTGACGCTTATGGGCGCTTCAATGCGCAGTCTTGAACTTATAGAAACCACCATAATAAAAGAGGCGAACAACAAAACAAACCGAATGTTTAACTGTGACGGCGCAAATATTAAAAAAACTATTGAGGCGTCCATTAAACAGCGGCAGGCGATTGAATATCTTAAAAACAGGGATATTCTTTCATCTTTGCCGGAAGAATTGATTTCTGCCGCGCAAATAAGACTTGATTTTCCCGAAGCGTCGCTTAAAGAACTGTGTAAAAATTCAAAAGAGCCGATTACGGTTTCGGGACTTAATCACCGACTGAATAAAATAATAGAAATATATAACGATATAATTTCAAAATAAGGTGGTATACGGCATGAGCTTTGCGCATCTGCATTTGCATACCGAATACAGTTTGCTTGACGGCTGTTGCCGTATAAACAAGCTTATTGACGCGGTATCGGCGCGTGGTCAAACAGCGGTAGCCATTACCGACCACGGCGTTATGTATGGCGCTGTCGAATTTTATAAAGCGGCTAAAAGTAAGGGTATTAAGCCTATAATCGGGTGTGAGGTGTATGTTGCGCCGCGCACTCGTTTTGATAAACAGAAACCGCTTGACAGCAAATACAGCCATTTGGTTTTGCTGTGCGAAAACAACGAGGGTTATCAAAATCTTATAAAACTTGTTTCTTTAGGTTTTACCGAAGGCTTTTATTCAAAACCGCGCGTAGACCGTGAAACGCTTGAAAAATACCACGGCGGTCTTATAGCGCTTTCGGCGTGCCTTGCGGGTGAAATTCCGACTGCGCTTTTGAATAATGATTACGAAGCCGCGCTTAAAACGGCGCTTTGGTATAAAAATATTTTCGGTGAGCAAAATTATTTTCTTGAAGTGCAAAATCACGGCTTGCCCGAACAGCAGAAGGTTAATTCTTATATGCAACAGCTTTCTCGCGATACGGGTATACCGCTTGTTGCGACAAACGATGTTCATTATATAGAAAAAGACGACAGTTTTATGCACAAGGTTTTGCTTTGCATACAAACCGGAACAAAAATAGGCGATAAAAAC
Source organism: Acutalibacteraceae bacterium (assembly GCA_036308405.1). Lineage (GTDB taxonomy): Bacteria > Bacillota > Clostridia > Oscillospirales > Acutalibacteraceae > UBA737. The sequence continues at coordinate 3,652 of JAXJVR010000022.1, read as the reverse complement.
ACCCTTGAATTTAAAACCGATGAATTTTATTTAAAAACCGAACAAGAAATGTTACAAGCATTTCCCGATATGACCGAAGCGGTTTATAATACACAAAAAATTGCCGACAGATGCAATGTGGAATTTGAATTCGGCAAAATTAAACTGCCGTTTTTTGATACCGGCGGCGAAGACCATTTTGAATTTTTCCGCCGTAAGTGCTATGACGGACTTTATAAAAAATACGGCAAAACGCCAAAAACGAATGTTGTTGACCGACTCGAATATGAACTGTCGGTTATAAACAAAATGGGTTATGTTGATTATTATTTAATAGTGTGGGACTTTATAAACTATGCTAAAAGCCATGATATTCCGGTAGGTCCGGGTCGTGGTTCGGGCGCGGGCAGTCTTGCGGCGTATTGCATAGGTATTACGGGTATAGACCCCATAAAATATAATCTTCTTTTTGAACGCTTTTTAAACCCCGAGCGTGTTTCAATGCCCGATTTTGATGTCGATTTTTGCTATGTGAACCGACAAAAAGTTATAGATTATGTTATCGAAAAATACGGTGAAGACCATGTTGCGCAGATTGTAACTTTCGGCACAATGGCGGCGCGTGCCGCCGTGCGTGATGTCGGCAGGGCAATGGATATACCTTATGCCACTTGTGACAAAATTGCAAAGTTAATTCCGCAGTCTGCGGGTATGACGCTTGAAAGGGCGCTTGAAACCTCAAAAGAACTTAAAAATTTATATGACGGCGACACGCTTGTAAAAGATTTAATAGATATGGCGCTAAAGCTTGAAGGCATGCCTCGTCACGCCTCTACCCACGCGGCAGGTGTTGTTATATCAGACCGACCCGTAAGCGATTATGTTCCGCTTGCAACCAATGACGAAGCCGTTGTTACGCAGTATACCATGACGGCTCTTGATGAGTTGGGACTTTTAAAAATGGACTTTTTGGGGTTAAGAAACCTTACGGTTATTGCCGACACCGAAAAGTCGGTGCGCGCGTTTGACCCTGATTTTTCGGTAGAAAACATACCGATAGATGACAAAGCAACCTTTGAAATGATGAGCGAGGGTTTGACCGACGGCGTATTTCAGTTTGAGTCCGACGGTATGAAAAATGTTTTGCGCAAATTCAAACCCGAAACGCTTGAAGATTTAATTGCGATTATTTCGCTTTACAGACCCGGTCCTATGGACTCTATTCCGCGATATATCCATAACCGTCATAATCCACAGGATATAAAATATGATACGCCTTTGCTTGAGCCGATATTAAATGTCACATACGGCTGTATTGTGTATCAGGAGCAGGTAATGCAGATATTCCGCAGTCTTGCAGGCTACTCGCTCGGGCGGGCGGATATAGTGCGCCGCGCTATGTCTAAAAAGAAACACGATGTGCTTATGCGTGAGCGCAACGCCTTTATTTACGGCGAAAAAGACGAGAACGGCAATGTTATATGCGACGGCGCAGTAGCGCGCGGTGTTGACCAAAAGGTAGCCGAAAAACTTTTTGATGAAATTTCGGCTTTCAGTTCTTATGCTTTTAACAAATCGCATGCTGCGGCGTATGCCTTGGTTGCATACCGCACGGCATATCTTAAGTGCCATTACCCAAAAGAGTATTTTGCATCACTGCTTACAAGCGTGCTTGATTCGGAAAATAAAATTTCGCTTTATACCGCAGAATGTAAACGAATGGGAATAAAAATTTTACCGCCGAGCGTAAATGAAAGTTATGAAGATTTTACCGCAAGTGCAAGCGGCATACGCTTTGGCTTGCTTGCTGTAAAAAATTTGGGTTCGGCGCTTATAAAACAACTTATTGACGAACGCAAAAACGGTAAATATACATCTATGTTTGATTTTTGTGTCAGAAATTACGGGCGCAATTTTAACCGCCGTGCATTAGAGGGACTTATAAAAAGCGGTGCTATGGACGGTCTTGAGGATAACCGGCGAAAAATGATATACAATATTGATAAAGTTTTATCGGTAATAGAGGATACACGCCGTTTTTCTTCCGAAAATCAAATGGACTTGTTCGGTGAAGCCGATAATACTCAATCATTTAAACTGTCAGACATTGATGAAATGCCCGAAAATGAGCTTCTTGCTATGGAAAAGGCGTCTACCGGTATGTATTTGTCGGGTCACCCTATGAACAACTATCGGGCGTTTGCACAAAATTCAATGTTTACTCCTATAATGAATATAAATCTTAAAAGGGTAGGCGACGGGCGCAGGGTAAGCGTTATAGGCGTATTGGGCGATATAAAATTAAAACAACTTAAAAATAAAAACACGGTAGCTTATACCACGCTTGAAGACACAAATGCTGTTATAGATGTGGTTGTTTTTTCGGGCGGACTTGTCAAATACAGACCGCTTCTTACGGCGGGCAATATAGTGATTATTCACGGCAAGGTAAGCGAGCGTGAAGACCGCGAGCCCGAGCTTATCTGTGAATCTGTGGAACAGGTTTCTAAAGAATATGAAAAGCCGAGTTTGCGACAAACACTTTATTTGCGGGTTGACAGTTTGGGTTCTGAACAGTTTAATGCGGTTTGCGATGTGTTATCAAAACACAGAGGAGATACCGAGGTAATTATGGTTTGCTCCGATACCCAAAAGCGAATAATGGCGCCCGAAAGGTTGAAAATTACTCCCGATGAGGCGCTTTTACAAAAATTATATCAAATTCTGGGAAAAAATAATGTAAAACTTGTAATAAAGTAAAATATTTTTGTTGCAGTTTTTGTTTTGTTGATGTATAATACCTCATGTATGAATTTTGGAGATGATGTAATATTATGAAAACTATTGGTGTTTTAACAAGCGGCGGTGACGCGCCGGGAATGAACGCTGCGGTTCGCGCAGTAGTCAGAACTGCTATATCTTTGGGTATGACCGTAAAGGGTATTCGCCGCGGATATGCAGGTCTTATTGATGAAGATATTATTGATATGGATGCCCGTTCGGTTTCGGATATTATAAACCGCGGCGGCACAATTCTTTACACAGCCCGTTGCCCCGAATTTAAAACCGAAGAGGGCGTGCTTAAAGCTGTAGAAACCTGCAAAAAGCACGGAATCGAAGGCCTTGTTGTTATAGGCGGTGACGGTTCATACCGCGGCGCGCTTGACCTTTCGCGTCACGGTGTTCCCTGCATAGGCGTTCCCGGAACTATCGACAACGATATCGGTTCTACCGAATACACAATCGGCTTTGATACCGCTATGAACACAGCAGTTGAAATGGTTGACAGAATTCGTGATACCGCACAGTCACATGACCGTTGCAGCGTTATTGAGGTTATGGGCAGACACGCAGGTTACATTGCCGTTCAGGTCGGTATTGCAGTCGGCGCTACCGCAATAATGCTGCCCGAGGTGCCTGTTGATATGTCAAGCATTATAAGAAAAATAAACACAACAAAGAACAACGGCAAAAAGCACTTTATCGTGATTGTTGCCGAGGGTGTCGGCGGTGTTGAAGACATTGCAAAACAGATAAACGAAGCTACCGGCGTTGATGCGCGCGCTACTATTTTGGGCCATGTTCAGCGCGGCGGCAATCCTACTTTGCGTGACAGACTTCGCGCAACACAAATGGGTTATGAGGCTGTTCAACTTTTAAATAAAGGTGAGGG
>JAXJVR010000021.1:0-3290 GCA_036308405.1 Acutalibacteraceae bacterium | reverse complement strand
TTGCTTAACAACAACGGTGACGGTTTGCGCAAATATTCCGATTTAAAAATAAAGCCTATACCGTCTGCCGATGATTTAAAAATAAGTATTTTGCGCTCTGACGGCACACCAAAAACCGAAGTTTTTGAAAAAGAGCAAAAAGATGTTAAATGTGACTGTGAACTTGCCGAAAAAATAAAAGCAAATATAGACTATATATATCCTTATGAGCAACTTAAATCGTTGCAGGCAAAGGCTTCGGTTTCGGCTATTGTTCACGGCGCCGAAAACGATAGGTTTGCTTTTAGCGAAAAACCGGCATTTATGATGGGTGACAAGCTTTCGGGCGCGGCGCGCGGAACTGCTATGCATCATATTATGCAGTTTATAAATTACGAAAAAACGGTTGATGTTCAGGCAGAAATCGAGCGTCTTAAAGAGTGGAAATTTATCACTGAAAGCGAGGCAAACTCGGCGGACATAGGCGCGTTACAAAGCTTTTTTGAAAGTGATATTTATAAAAGGGTTATAAATTCAAATGACTTTCACCGTGAAATGCGTTTTTTGACCGAAATACCCGCGTGCCAAATTGACCCCACTTTGCCGTGTGATTTAACAAATGCGAACATAGTGGTTCAAGGCGCAATTGATTTATGCTTTGAAGAGCCTGACGGAATAGTTGTGCTTGACTTTAAAACCGATAGGGTAGATAATTTAGAGCAGTTGGTAGACTGCTACGGTGAACAGCTAAATCTTTATGCCGAAGCGGCAGAAAAGATTTTTTCAAAGCCCGTTAAAGAAAAGATAATTTACTCTTTTGCTGTGGGTAAAAGCATTTCGTTTTAAAAAGAGGATGATTTTATGAATTTAGTTTTAAAAAAAGGCAGACCGGAAAATCTTGAAGGCCGTGAGGCAAAAGAGGTAAGGTGTTACGATTTTTTAGATTCTTTAAATATCGAGTATTATCATATTGACCACCGCGATATGCCTGCCGATACCATGCTTGCGTGCGAGGCTATTGACCGCGCGCTTGATGCTATGATATGTAAGAACCTATTTTTAACAAACCGTCAAAAAACAGATTTTTATCTGCTTATGATACCTGCGAATAAGCCTTTTAAAACCAAATATCTTACTTCTCAAATAAACTCGGCAAGGCTTTCTTTTGCAGAACCTGAATTTATGCAGGAATTTCTTGACATAAAACCGGGTGCTGTAAGCGTTTTAGGACTTATGAACGATAAACGAAACCGCGTCAGACTGCTTGTTGATAAGGATGTTCTTGCCGATGAATATGTCGGCTGTCATCCATGCGTAAATACAACAAGTTTAAAAATAAAAACGGAAGATGTTTTTGACCGCCTTATAGAAGCTACAAATCATACAAAAACAGTAGTAGAACTACCGTGGGAAGTATAAACAACATAACAACACCGTCCTGCCGAATATTTTCGGCAGGACGGTGTGTTTGTTATTGGTTACGGTATTATTGATAGTTTTTGTGTTTGTTTGAATTTTTAAACAAAAATGATGTGATGTTTTCACAAAAGGTTTATCAAATCTTCGTTAAGCAATTATTACACCTGTCATTATATCACCATTTTATTTAATGATTTTATATTTAACCCTCGGTCCGTATTTAACGGAAGAAAGCAGTCCTAAATCTTCAAATTTTAGAACAAAGCCTCTGATTGTTGCGTAGGCAGCATTGCCGAAATCCTTTTCAAGTTGCTTTGTGGAAAATTCTTCCGTGCCGTAGAAAGAAAGCACAAACTTCCAAAGTTTTGTTTCTTTTTCGGTTATTTTACCGTCTTTAACCGCATTATCATAAACGGTTAAAGTTTCGGTTATTGTGGTTTCATCTGTCATTTTGTTATAAACATTATTTATGAAATACAGAACAAATGGGGTTACATCAATTTTGCCGCTGTATTTTTTGTTTTGTTCAACAGCCGTAAAAGCATCATAATATGCTTTACGGCTTTTTTCAATCCGGCTCGAAAAGGAAATAAACAATGCCGATTGATAACCCTTTTGAATTAAAAACCATAAATGCACAAGTCGAGCCATTCTGCCGTTACCGTCAAAATAAGGATGCACAAATGCAATATAAAAATGAATGATTGCTGCCTTTATCAAATCGTTGATGTCATCATCATTGTTTGCAAATTCAATAAGTGACCTCATAAATTCAGGCACCCTTTTACAGTCAAGTCCGGAATGCTCAACTCTGTCTCTGACAACATAAACTGTATCGTGCCTATAAAAATTTCCTTCTGCCAGTCTATCTTCACCGTCAAGAAAGTCGCCGACAGTCATCATATAAAGTTTATAAAGATTTTCTTCGGTGATTTTATTAGAAGTATCGGCAATAAATTCAAGACCGTTCTTTACACCTAAAATTCTGCTTTCCTGTTCATCCTTCGGCGCGTAGCCCTTTAATATTTTACGAACACTGTCACGGCTGAAATCAATACTTTCAATGGCAGAGGTTGCAACAATTTCGTCTTCGGCAGCTTTTATACCGTAATGCTTATCTTGCGATTGCAAGAGCAATTTTACAGTGTTTTGATTTACCGATGCGTGATTTTCGATAAAAACAATGTTGTTATCTTCAAAATCGCAAAGAGGCAATTCTTTATAATACAAATCGTCTAATGTTTTTAAAAAATCGTTGAAATCTTTACCGTATTTATATTTCATTTTTTCATAATTGGTAAAATGCTTGTCCTTTAGCATTTTAGTAAAAATTTTAATATCCATAATATACTCCCGATAAAATATAGTATCAGTTTATATCAGTATAACTAAAATCAAAAAGTTTGTCAAGAATAAAAAATATTCTATATATGCATATTTGGTATAAGTTTGGTATAAGCATTTTGCAAAAAGTTAAAATAAATTGCTCGGAGAAATCAATCCGAGCAGATAGTAAAAAGCAAAAATCCGAACGTATCACCTATCATAGTGATTGTGTTCGGATTTATCGCATTTGGCAGGGGTAGAAGGACTCGAATTCTCGCGTTGCGACGCTCGGTCAGGCTCGGCTCTGACAGTCCACCGGACTGTCATTCACTACCGAGCCTATGTTCAAGTCCTTACAATTCTAACAAAAAAATAGCCAGCTCAAAAGAGCAAGCTATTTTTTGGCAGGGGTAGAAGGACTCGAACCCTCACAAACGGTTTTGGAGACCGGTGTGCTACCATTGACACCATACCCCTATAAAAAAGAATGGTGGACCAGCAGGGACTCGAACCCCGGACCAACCGGTTATGAGCCGGTTGCTCTAACCAACTGAGCTACTGGTCCA
>JAXJVR010000020.1:0-4601 GCA_036308405.1 Acutalibacteraceae bacterium | reverse complement strand
TTGCGGAGTTCCAGTTAGTTCTGCCAGAAGTATTGCTTTCAAAGAAAGTTTTTACCTCATCGGCGCTCTTTGCCATAAATGCATCAAGACCGCCGTTAGCGTCCATATAGCTTTGACGCTGTAAGCAGATGATATCTATGTCGTCAGCAATCTTAAAGAATTTGCCTGCTGTGTTTTGGGTTATATCAGTTTTAGCTTGAACAAGTGAACGAAGCTTACCTACAGTATCAATGATATAAGGAGTAGTTTCCGAGCCGTCACCCTCAAATGTTACTGTGTCAGGTGTATCGTAATCGGCTGCTAAATATACAACATTGGGTTTGGTTAAAGATTCGGTAGGAACAAGCTGGTAACCGATATTTTCACCGCATTTTGCACAAACAGCATTTTCGTAAACCGAATAACCGTTTCCGGTTGCTACAGGTGTAAGACCGACAACACTTACAACGTGGTCACAACCCCATTCGATTACGCCTGCTTTACCGGATGCTTTTTCGGGATATATATCCCAAGAATTGGCAAGTTTCATCGAAGTAACATTAACTTCATATTCTTTGCCCTTTTCAAAGGAAGCTTTGTATGTAATCTTAAATACAACCTCTGAATAAAAACTGTTTGAATCAAATAGGTAACTTCCGTTCTCGTCCGGTGTTACTTCAATGTCGCTGACATCGGTAGAACCGTTCTTTTGTGTGCCACTTGCTGCCTCAACACCATCGATGGTGAGTGCGGTATCCTGTGTCAGCGTGAACGAGCCGGATTGGAAACCATAGTCAGCCAATAAGTCAGGTGCTGTGATAGTTAGGTTAATGGTAGCCGTTTGTCCGTCGTCTGCAACTTTGCCGTCTGACCAAGCGTAGCAAGGCGTTGCAGCGTTTGCTGTGATAAGGCAACCAAAAACCGTTGTTGCGCAAATTGCCAATGCCAGAATGACAGAAAGCAATTTGCTAAAGCGTTTTTTTGTCATAACTCATCAATCTCCTTTAAAAATTATGCATGAGCATATAAATAATTTCTGCCATAAAAGGCAGCGTAAGTCGGGCATTTTTTGCGCTGACGCTATATATAGTGCATTGTATCTACAAGATACAATATGGGTATACCCCGACAAATTTACTACTTTATAATACAACCAAAGACAAGTATTTGTCAATAATTTTATTAAAAAATTTTAACATTTTTATTAAATATGGTAATGTTGCACAAAGTGCTGGGCGCCGGTATATTTTTTAAGGATTTTAGCTATTTATTTAATATAAAAAACGGCAGGATAACGCCTGATGTTTAAATGTTTGTATTGGTAAAAATATAAATTTTTTCATGGTTTCTGCTATGTATGGCAGGGGCGTGGCTATTGCCGAAAGTTTGTGCCGGTTGGCGGTGAGATTCCTCGTGACACGGTCACTCGGAATGACATTTGTTTTTCTTGTTGCTGTAATATGTCATTGCGAGCCGTTACACCTCATCCACCGCAAATGCGGTCCCCCTTCTCCTCAAGGCGAAGGCAAGGCGTGGCAATCTCGTTTTTGCGGTGGGAGACGAGCCCCCACCCTACTGTGATGAAAATTTAAGGTTTTTGAGATGCTTTAATATGTCATTATGCTTTATATAACACAAAATAACAGCCCTCACTAAAGTGAGAGCTGTTATATTTGCTTTAGTACCCACATCATCCCGAAGTAGCAGGTGTTAATTACCTGCTTTTCGGCGGGTCTGACGGTTAAGAACATCGCCGTCATTTTTGCGAAAATGTGACTACTAAAAATAATTTAAGACTTTTGAGAATTAGATTAACTCGATAATTGCCATTTCAGCAGCATCGCCGCGACGGGGGCCTGTCTTTGTAATACGGCAGTAACCACCGTTAACATCGGCATACTTAGGAGCGATTTCGTTGTAAAGTTTTGCAACTACATCTTCCTTAGTTATGAATGCCATTGCCTGACGCTTGCTGTGAAGTGTGTTTGTCTTAGCGAGTGTAATATACTTCTCTGCCATTGAACGAACCTCTTTAGCGCGAGTAACGGTTGTTTCAATCTTTCCATTTTCAAAAAGATAGGTAACCATCGCGCGAAGCATAGCTGTTCTGTGGTCGCTTGTTCTTCCAAGTTTACGAGTACCCGGCATTGATATTCACTCCTTTTATTCGTCGTCTTTCTTAAGAGCAAAGCCGAAAGAAGCAAGTTTTGCGATAACTTCTTCCAAAGATTTGCGTCCTAAGTTTCTTACCTTCATCATATCCATTTCGGACTTGTTGATGAGGTCTTCAACTGTGTTGATACCTGCGCGCTTCAAGCAGTTGAAACTGCGGACAGAAAGGTCAAGTTCATCAATAGTAAGGTCAAGAACCTTTTCTTTGGTGCTGTCTTTGGTTTCTGCCATAATGCTTTCGGTATCGCTTACGCCCTCTGCAAGATTGAGGAACAACTCAAAGTGTTCGATAAGGATTTTAGCAGACATTGAAACTGCTTCATCAGCCTTAATTGAACCGTCGGTCCAAACCTCGAGAGTAAGTTTGTTTTTATCAACAACATTGCCCACACGGGTGTTGTCAACATTAAAGTTTGCCTTCAAAACCGGAGTGTAGATAGAATCAATCGGAATAACACCGATTATATTCTGAGCCGGCTTATTCTGCTCTGCAGATACATAACCTCTGCCCCTGTCGAGTGTCATCTCCATATTAAGTTTAGCACCCTCGTCAAGAGTAGCAATATACATATCGGGATTAAGAATTTCAACCTCAAAATCAGCTTTAATCGCAGCGGCAGTAAGCACACAAGGGCCTTCTGCTTCGATGTAAATCTTTTTGGGTGTTTCGGAATGAAGCTTTGCGATAAGTCCTTTAAGATTAAGAACTATTTCGGTAACATCTTCCTTTACACCGGGAATGGTTGAAAATTCGTGAACAACACCGTCAATTTTGACATTGGTGATTGCAGCGCCCGGCAATGTTGACAGAAGGACTCTTCTGAGGCTGTTGCCGAGAGTGATTGCATAACCGCGTTCAAGCGGTTCCATCACGAATTTACCGTATTTTCCGTCAGCCGAAAGTTCAAGGGTTTCAATTCTGGGCTTTTCAATCTCTATCATTTAAAAGCTCCGTTTCTCCGCATCGCAAATATTAGATGCGTTATGCCCCGATGCGGTGGGCAAAACACGAGATAATAATTATTACCTTGAATAGAATTCAACGATAAGTTGCTCATCAACAGGAGCTTCAATCTGCTCGCGTGTAGGAAGGGCAATAACTTTTGCTGTAAGCTTTTCGCGGTCAACGCTGATCCATTCCGGAACAGGTCTTGCGCTGTTAGCCTCTACAACTGCCTTGATTTTATCGCTTGATTTAGCCTTTTCGCAGATAGCGATTTCATCGCCAGCTTTAAGAAGGTATGAAGCGATATCAACGCGCTTACCGTTTACTTCAAAGTGACCGTGACCTACAAGCTGGCGTGCTTCTGCTCTTGAAGAAGCAAAACCTACTCTGTAAACCACATTGTCAAGACGGCTTTCAAGAATCTTTAAAAGGTTGTGACCGGTAACACCGGGTTTTCTTTCGGCAACCTCAAAATAATGATGGAACTGATTTTCCTGAACACCGTAAAATCGTCTTGCGGTCTGCTTTGCGCGAAGCTGCAAACCGTATTCCGATGACTTCTTTCTACCCTGTCCGTGCTGTCCGGGTGCATAACCGCGGATGCCTATTGAACATTTGTCAGAATAGCAGCGCTCGCCCTTAAGGAACAATTTTTGACCTTCGCGGCGGCAAAGTCTGCAAACTGCACCGGTATATCTTGCCATCTGTTACACCTCCAAATTATTGCGCAACATTTAGTTGCAGTAAGTTTAAAATTATACGCGTCTTCTCTTGGGAGGACGGCAGCCGTTGTGAGGAATAGGGGTTACATCTTTAATCAAAGAAACCTCAAGACCTACAGACTGCAATGCGCGGATAGCGGCCTCACGACCTGCGCCCGGTCCTTTAACATAAACTTCAACAGTTTTTAAACCGTGTTCCATAGCAGCCTTTGCAGCCATTTCAGCAGCGCTTTGTGCTGCGAAAGGTGTAGACTTTTTAGAACCGCGGAAACCGAGTTCACCGGCAGATGCCCATGAAAGAGCGTTGCCCTGTGTGTCGGTAATGGTAACTATTGTGTTGTTGAAGGTTGACTGGATATGGGCTGCACCACGCTCAATGTTTTTCTTTTCGCGACGACGGCGCGTCACTTTTTTAGCAGTAGCCATTAAAGTTTACCTCCTACTTATTTCTTCTTGTTTGCTACAGTTCTCTTCGGACCCTTGCGAGTGCGAGCGTTTGTTTTTGAACGCTGGCCTCTTACGGGCAAACCTTTACGGTGACGAAGACCGCGGTAGCTTCCAATTTCAATAAGTCTTTTAATATCCAATGCAACGGTACGGCGACGGTCACCTTCTACCTGAAGGTTGTGGTCGATATACTCACGCAGTTTGGAAATATCTTCTTCTGTTAAATCCTTAACGCGAACATCGGGGTTGATGCCTGTGTCTGCAAGGATTTTTTTAGATGTTGTAAGACCGATACCGTAAATGTAAGTAAGTCCTATTTCAACTCGCTTATTATT
>JAXJVR010000019.1:0-5507 GCA_036308405.1 Acutalibacteraceae bacterium | reverse complement strand
GCCTTATGAAATTGCGGTATTTAAAAATAGATAATAATATAAACACGAGGTCGGCGCTTTAAAGCGCCGACCTCGTGTTTATATTATTATCTATTTTTAAATACCGCAATTTCATAAGGCTTGAAATTGTTATTCTTTATGTCGCTGTCTTTATAGTTCGAAAGCACAAGTTCGCCGTTCATACCTTCACAGTCAATTTTTGAACTTTCTTCAAAATTGCAAATCACGGTAAACTTACCGTCATCATATTCTCTTATGTATATAAAATACGGGTCTTCGGGCTTTGACACAACAGAAAATTTACCTTTTCTGAAAGCGTCATTTTCTTTGCGCAAACGAAGCATATCTTTATAAAAACGGAAAACTGATTTTTCTGAATTTAAGTCGTTTTCTAAATTTATCTCTTTTGCGCGACTGTGCACCGCAAGCCACGGTTTTGCTTCGGAAAATCCGGCATTTTCGGAATTATCCCATGCCATAGGATGACGGGGGTTATCGCGGCTGCCGAAATTTATTTTTGCCATTGCTTCTTCTTTGCTCATGCCTTCAGCCATAAATTTTTGATAAGCACCGATACTTTCGGGGTCATCAAAATATGAAATATCATCATATTCTGCGCCTGCCTGACCAAACTCCTGACCCTGATAAATAAAGCATACGCCCTTCAACAAATAAATCATGGTTGCTATGCAGGTTGCCGACTCGTAACGCAGTTCTTTATCGTTACCTACACGCGACAGCAAAAAGTTGTTATCGTGATTGTCTGTAAATATAGAATATAAAATATCGTTATCCTGCGTTAAATTTTGCCACTTAATCAAGATGTCACGCATATCTTTGAGTGTGTCGCCGTTTGCGGTCCACTTATTGCTTTGACCGCACATGTGATGGTCAAACTGAAACAGCGTGCTTAATTCGCCGCGGTCTTCGTTTGTATATTTACAAATATCCTCAATAGTTTTAGCGCCCCAACATTCGCCCACAGCAAAAAGGTGCTGTGACTCTTTTCTGCCGAAAAGCGCATTTATGTATTTATGCAGATTAGGTCCGAAACCGTTGCGGTTGTGCTCAAAATCTTTAGAAATCATTTCAATAACATCGCATCTGAAGCCGATTACACCGAGATTTGACCAAAAATCTATAACATTTTGCATTTCTTTTACAACCTGCGGGTTATCCCAATTCAAATCGGGTTGTTGCTTTGTGTAAGAATGTAAATAATACTGATTTCTGCTTTCTACATACTCCCACGCAGATTTGCCGTCAAAATAGCCTTTCCAATCATTAAGCGGCTCATCACACCAATAATAATAGTCGCTGTATGGGTTGTCTTTAGATTTTTGAGATTCTATAAACCATTTATTTTCGCTTGATGTATGATTGCCTACAAAATCCATAATAAGCTTCATACCGCGTTTATCCATTTCGGCTATAAGGCGTTTCATATCGTCCATTGTGCCGAACTCATCCATAATATCATAATAATCGGCAATATCATATCCGTTATCATAATTAGGACTTTTATAGCAAGGGCACATCCAAATTGCATTTACACCCAAGTCGCGCAAATAGTCTAATTTTTCAATAACGCCGTTTATATCACCTATACCGTCGTTATTTGAGTCATTAAAGCTTCGCGGATAAATCTGGTAAATTACAAGGTCTAAAAAAGATTCATATTTTTTATTCATTGCAGTTCTCCTTAAAAACTTGTTTTACCCTCATTATAACAGTAGGATAAAATTTTCTCAAGCACTAATTTTAAAAAGCCTATTTTTTATTGACTAACATTAAAATCGGTTGTAAAATAGTTATATAAATTATAGGAGGTATTTTTTTATGAAAGACCAAAACTGCGCATATTGTTCGGGTGGTGAATTGCTCGACAAGTTCGGCATATATATCTGTGACCTTTCTGTCAGCCAACTTATACTTTTTAAAGAGCAATCAAAACCGGGCAGAGTCATAGTAGCCTACCGCGACCATGTAAGCGAAATAGTAGACATAAGCGAGCAAGAACGCAATATGTTTATGGCAGATGTCTGCCGTGCGGCAAATGCTGTGCATAAAGCATTTAACCCCGACAAAGTAAACTACGGCGCATACGGTGACACGGGTTGCCATTTGCATATGCACATTGTGCCTAAATACAACGGCGGCGACGAGTGGGGCGGAGTTTTTCAAATGAACCCCGACAAAGTTTACCTCACCGACAGCGAATACGCCGAAATGATTGAAAAAATCAAGGCGGCATTATAATTTTATACATAATTAAGCGAATTGAATTTGCAAAAAGGGTATAATTAAATGCAGAATATAACCGATAAATCGGTTATATTCTGCGTTTTTTAATTTAAAATAATTTCTATATTGTTTTTACCTTTTATATCACAAGGAATAAAATTTTCGGTTTCCCTGCCGTTAAATTTAAACGAAGCAATATTATTTCCGTTTCCTTTAACCGAAATATTAAGCAAGGCATCACGGTATTTAACATTACAAAGCGAAATTTTTGACACAAGCGACGAACCTATCGGTTCAAGTCGAATTCCCTTTTCGCTAAATCGCATACCTGCAATATTCATATATACATTACGCAAATAAGCCGTTGCGCTCCAAGTTTGATACGGCAAAGCCTCCCACTCGGCAATGCCCGTTCTGCTTTCTTTTCGCAGACCGCCGTATTCTTGTATGCCACCGTATATTTCTCCGGTCTCTGGGTGATAAATCTCTGCAAACTGATTAAATCTGACAGCATTTTCGGTTTGAGACTTAAATTCGTTATCAAAAATTTCTTTTTGTCCGTTTCGTGCGGCAGCATCTGCCCAAAATCCTTGAATATGCGGCCAAACTGTTCCGCAATGACGGCCGTAACAAGATTTGCCTTTGCTTGAATAACGCTCAAAAGCCGGCCAAACACACGGTATACCTTTTGATGTGATATGCTGATTTTTAAATATTTTTTCGCATTTTCCTTCATCGGCAATGCCGAAAAGAATCGCAAAGCTTACGCCTAAACTTTCCTGACGGTCACTTCCGCCGAAATCATCAAATATGTAAATGTAATTCTGCTTTTCTTCGCTCCAAAAATTTCGGTTTATTGCATCTTTCATTTTTTTAGCGCAGACAGAAAATTTTTTGTTATCACAGCCGAGTTCAACAGACATTTTTTCTGCCAAAACATAGGCGCAATAATACAAACAGTTTGTAGACAGCGTAAACATAGGTATACCTACACCCTTTTCGACACATAAATCTTTGTGCAGGGTAGCAAATGCCATTATGCCGCTGCCGACATCATCGGCATAAATATCGGGATATGCCGAAACACCGTCGCCGTAACAAGCAGGACCTCTGAACAGATTTAATTCGGGGTCAAATTCGGTTTCTTCAAAATACTCTAAAGAATTAACCGTTACGCTGTATGCAAGCGACAAAAACTCGCGGTCACCCGTATACAAATACTGATACCAAGCGCCGATTACCCAAATAACAGCGTCCCAGTATTCACCGCCGATGCGATAACCGTCCTTATAAGGCGTAAGCACCGATTTAAGCGTGTTAAGACTTATTTCGGGGCAAATCAAACCGCCGGCATTCCAAGTGTTTATGGCGGCGTCACGGGTCCACGGTGTATTATAGCCGAGTCCTGCAATTATAACAGGCTCTTCGCTTTGTAAAATTCCGTCTTTAAACAGCAATATATTTGCGCAAAGCGTTGCTGTTGCCAGTCTATACGCAGTATTTACATCCTTGTTATCGGTTATCAAAAACGGAAAAGCCATTTGCTGTTACTCCTTACTTAAATCACCCAAAAATGATTTTATCCCCGTTTCGGAATACCAGTTATAATGCTTATATTCGCCGTTTAAAAGCCACTTTTCAGGGGTTACGGTTTCCATCCAATCAAGCGGAACAAGAACATCGCTTTGAACGGAATTTCTGGCGTAAGCGGTTTTTAAATCTTCAATTTCGGACTCTGACATTATGCCCGGTTTAGGTGATACAAACAGCGGTGTTCCGCTTTCTGAAAGCGCTTCAAGCCACTCACGGTTCAAATTCCAATCAATATCGCCCATAACACCTACGCAGTCGGCATCGCTTAAGAAAAACGCCTCATTATGTAACATTCTGAAAGCCAGAGCGTTAACACCGTATTTACGCACTCTTTCCCACTCGCGACCGCTTGTGTCGTCGCCTGTGCGGTTTATGTGCACAAGACCTGCCGCCAAGTGACCTATAACGTTGCAACCTAAAATTAAGGCTCTGCCCTTTGCGGCTTCGTAAATGACCTTATTAAAATCAATAATAATCTCGGCGGTAGTTTTGTTTTTGTTCCAAAAACTCCAACCGTCTTTAGCAAATTCCTGCGGGCGCTCAAAACCCCAATAACCCAACATATCAAATGTTGAAAAATCGTGTTTTATAAGGGTATATCCCCAGCCGCATATCATTTTTACCGTGTTTTCGACATATTTAAGCACATCGGGATGTGAAGCATCAAGATATTGATTATCCCACTTTGCGCGAGTGTCCGACTCTTTATCGGTTACTTCAAAACGGCGGTCTGAAAGCGGTCTGAACCATATACCCGGACGCGCGCCCATATCGGTTATTTTTTCGGCAAGCTTTTTCATATCAAAAAATTTGCCTTCACGCAAAATATTCCACGGCGCATCGCAAGGGTATTTCTGCCAACCGTCATCAAGCACCATATACGGCTTGTTTTCGAGCCCTGCGCAACAATCGGTTAAAAATTTTGTATCGGCTAAAATTTCTTCATCGGAAGACTTGCCGTAAGCATAATACCAGTTGTTTGTGCCGTATATTTTATGGTCAACAGTAAGCGGCGCGTCGCACAATCTTTTGTAATATGCCTTTAAAGCATCAAATGCAGATGTGTCTCTATAATCGGCGAATAATACATCGCATACCGAAAGGATGCGTTTTTGCAAAACAACACCCCTGCCGCCGCAACGCACATCTAACCAAAGGGTCAGTCCGCTTGTATCATACTGCCACATACACATAGCATTAGGCTGTGTTTTTACACCGAAACATTCGGTATATCTGCCCGAAAAATCACGGTTTTGGTCACTGCCGTTTGACACAGCACATACCCAAGGCATCATACGGTCGGGCACAATACCGCGCCATTCAAGGTCGCCGTATGCGCGCTCCCAAGCGTCACCGAAAACCTTTACAGACTCTTCACGCTTTTCGGCTTCGGTAAAAGTCCAATGAAGCATAACATATTTAACAGGCGTTTGGTCAGCCGTAAGGTCAATATGTAAAAGTTCACCTTTCAAATAAGTTTTAACCGCTATATCGTCTTTGCTTACCGTTTCGGCAAAAGGAAACTGCGCGCCGCCGTTTTCAGAATAAACGGCTACATAATCGGGTGTGCGTATCTGCATTTTTATTTGCTCCTTACTGTTATAATCAAACTATAAATCTTGCAAATTGATTATATACTATAAAAGTTTTTATTTCAATATGTTTTTATG
>JAXJVR010000018.1:0-4015 GCA_036308405.1 Acutalibacteraceae bacterium | reverse complement strand
ATTTTATGATATACTTCGTGCTTTAAGAAAAGTGGGTTTTAACTCTTTCCTTGCGGTTTTTATGGCTGATTTTTTATTTTGGGTTTTGTCGGCATTTGCTACTTTTTTGTTTTTGACAGCGCGAACATACGGCGAAATCAGGGGTTATGTTTTAATAGGTGAACTGTTCGGTTTTTTACTTGCAAGATTTACCGTTTCAAAACTGACTCTGCCTTTTTTTAAATTTATTTTTGTTTATATTAAAAGATTTTTTATTCTTTTTGATAAATTGTTAAGCGCCGTATATTCAAAAATTGACCGTTTGTTTTCAAAAATCGGCGCATTTGCTGTTAAAATTTTTAATATAGCGGTAAAAAGTATTAAAAAACTCTTGAAAAATGTATGTAAAGTGTTGTATACTAATAAAAATAATTGTGATGCGGAGTATGTTTTAGATGAAACAAAAACCTAAACGTAAAAAAAGCGTTATAGTGCGTCTTATAGTGCTTGGTGTTTCGGTTTATATGGTCGCAACTCTTATAAATCTCGGCAATCAATTAACCGAAGACCGTAATACTTTAACACAGCTTCAAAACCAGCGTGATACTATTAAACTTGAAAATGAAGAGTTATCCGCTTTACTTGACAGCGATTCACATTCTGCCATAATTGAAAAGGCGGCGCGTGAACGGCTCGGTTATGTTTATTCCGATGAAGAAATTTATATTGACATTTCAGGCAACTGATTAGGGGGACTTTTTTTATTTATGGAACTTAAAGTCGGAGATATTGTTGAAGGAAAAATTACCGGCATAACATCTTTCGGTGTTTTTGCTGATATCGGTGACGGCAAATCGGGCATGGTGCATATATCCGAAGTGGCAAGAAACTATGTAAGCGATATAAAAGAACACGTAAAAGAAAACGATGTTGTTAAAATGAAGGTTTTAAACATCGGTCAAGACGGTAAGATATCGTTAAGCATTAAGCGCGCGCTTCCGCCCGAAAAAAAGAACAACTTTGACTCGCCTCGCCGTGAGCGCAGGTCTGACACAGCAAAATCTAACTCCATAGATTCTACATATACTTGGACTCCTAAAAAAAGCGAGCCGTCAAGTTTTGAAGAAATGATGAATCGTTTTAAGCAGACCAGCGATGAAAAATTTTCTGACTTAAAACGCAAAAATCCCGATGCAAACCGCACAAAACGCGGTTCGGGCGTAAGATAAAAATAAAGGGCAGTTTCAGCCGATGTGTTGAAATCCGCCCTTTTTTTATGATATAATAAAAACGGTGATTAAATATGAGAGAAATTTCAACGCAAACTATTACAGATACTGTTGCCGAGATGTGCATTAAAGCCAATAAGGAACTGCCGTCTGACATAAAAAAATGTTTATACTGTTCTGCCGAGCACGAAACAAATCCGCTTGGTAAAAGCGTGCTTTGCGATTTAAAAGCTAATTTAGATGCCGCCAAAGAATATGATATACCGGTGTGTCAAGACACAGGTATGGCGGTAGTTTTTTTAGAAATCGGGCAGGAAGTGCACATAACGGGCGGTGACTTGACAGAAGCTGTAAATCACGGTGTGGCAAAAGGTTATACCGAAGGCTTGCTCAGAAAGTCGGTTGTGGCAGACCCGTTAAGACGCGTTAACACAAACGATAATACGCCTGCGGTTCTTCATACCAAGATTGTCCCCGGTGATAAATTTAAAATTACAATAGCACCAAAAGGTTTCGGCAGTGAAAATATGAGTGGTATGCGTATGCTGACACCATCTCACGGCAGGCAAGGTGTTGTTGATGCTGTGCTTGAAATTGTAAAAGCCGCGTCTAATAATCCGTGTCCGCCAATGGTGGTAGGTGTCGGTATCGGCGGTGATTTTGAGCAATGCGCATATCTTTCAAAAAAGGCGCTTTGCCGCAGCACCGAAATAAGACACAGCGACCCATTTTATGCCGAACTTGAAAATGAATTGCTTGGAAAAATAAATCAGTTGGATATAGGACCGCAAGGCTTTGGCGGTATTACTACGGCTTTTGCCGTAAATATCGAAACCGCGCCTACTCACATAGCGGGGTTGCCGGTGGCAGTAAATATCGGCTGTCATGTAACAAGACATATAACAAAGGAAATATAAATTATGAATAACATTAAAATGATAGCACCTTGCCTTTTCGGCGTTGAAAGTATTGCTGCTGATGAATTTCGCCGTATGGGTTTTGAAAGCGTTACGGCAGAAAACGGCAGGGTATTACTTGAAGGCGACTTTAATATGCTTGCGCGCGCAAATATAAATTCGCGGTTTGCAGAGCGTATTCTTATAGATATGGGTCAGTTTTCTGCCGTTACTTTTACAGAGCTTTTTGACGGTGTAAAGGCTTTGCCTTGGGAAAACTTTATCGGCAAAGACGATGCTTTTCCGGTAAACGGTTCAAGTATAAATTCTGCGCTTCACAGCATACCTGATTGTCAGTCAATTATAAAAAAGGCCATCGTTGACAGACTTTCCGCCAAATACGGCATAAAGTGGTTTAGCGAAACGGGCGCCGAATATAAAATACGGTTTACTATTATTAAAGATAATGTAACAATCGCTATTGATACTTCGGGCGAAGGACTGCATAAGCGCGGCTACCGACGCAATTCAAATGATGCACCTTTAAAAGAAACTTTAGGTGCGGCTATGTGCGATTTGGCGCGTATTTTTCCCGATACGCATATTTATGACCCATTTTGCGGCAGCGGAACTTTGTTAATTGAATCGGCTTTAATGGCTACAAAAACAGCACCGGGACTGCGCCGTTTTTTTGCGGCGGAACGCTTTAATTCGATACCTAAGCAGGTTTGGCAGCAAGAGCGTATGCGCGCGCAGGATTTGATTCTAAAAAATATAGATTTTGTGGCGCAGGGTTACGATATTGACCCTGCCTGCGTTGAACTTACGCTTGCAAATGCAAAAAAAGCCGGAGTCGAAAAGTATGTAAAAGCCGCGGTAGGCGATATTCGCAATTTTAAAACACCCGATGTGCGTTTGCTCGTAGTTACAAATCCGCCTTACGGCGAGCGTCTGCTTGATGTTGCTGAGGCAGAAAAGCTTTATAAAATTATGGGTGAGCGTTTTGACAGAACGCCCGGTAAAAAATATTTTATAATAAGTCCTCATGATGAGTTTGAAAAGCATTTCGGCGCTGTGGCAGATAAGCGCAGAAAACTTTATAACGGAATGATAAAATGTCAGTTGTTTATGTATTTTAAAAATAGGAATGTGTAAAATAAATGCGATATGTTTTTTATGTTAATCCACAGGCAGGTAAGGGAACTTTACAGCAAGGTATAATAGATTCAATTAAAAAATATTTTTCCGATAAATCTGAAAATTTAAAAATTCATATTACTGAGTCAATGGGCGATGCTCTTAATTCTGCAAGGCAGGAAGCGCAAACCGGTGATAAAATCCGTATGTTTGCTTGCGGCGGTGAGGGCACGGTATTTGAAGTGCTTAACGGAATTGTGGGTTTTGATAATGTTGAACTCGGCGTTATCCCATGCGGTTCTGCTAACGATTTTTTAAAGTTTTTTGAAAACAGTGATGAGTTTTTAGATATATCCGATCAGATAGACGGTAAGTCCGTAGAAATGGATTTAATTAAAGCGGGTGATAAATACTGCCTTAACGGTTGTTCCGTCGGTATGGATGCGGTAGTTGCCCGCGATATGAAAATTTTTAAAAACTGGCCGTTTGTTTCGGGTTCTTTTGCCTACATATTGGCAATTGTTAAAACTTTTCTCGGCAAATTAGGCATCACCGCCGACATATCGGTTGACGGTGCTGAGCCCGAACACAAAAATTGTCTTTTTGCGGTAATTGCAAATGCGCCATATTACGGCGGTGGTTTTATGGGCGCGCCCGATGCCGTGCCTTATGATAAAAAACTCGATTTCACTTTGGTGGATAATATTCCTAAACTTAAAATACTTAAATTTTTGGGTCTTTATAAAAAGGGAAAACACAAACTTCTTGATTGTT
>JAXJVR010000017.1:0-3892 GCA_036308405.1 Acutalibacteraceae bacterium | reverse complement strand
TAATTAAAGCATACGAAAGGAACGGAGAGAAAAATGAAGGTAAAAGTTAATATTAAAAACAATCAAAAAACCGCGGCGATACCTGTCGGCACAAAATTGCTTGTCAGAAAAGCTTGCATTGCAACTTTGGTTGAAGAGAATTTTGCCGACGATGCCGAGGTTGATGTTACTTTTGTAAATGATGAGCAAATAAAGGAATATAACAGTCAGTTCAGAAATGTTGACAAATCAACCGATGTGCTTTCTTTTCCTTTGGGCGAAAACGGTGTATACGACACCAACCCCGAAACCGGTAATAAAATGCTCGGGGACGTTGTAATTTCTATTGAACACGCTATAGCGCAAGCGGAACTTTTCGGTCACGGTCTGCGCAGAGAAATAGGTTATCTTACCGTTCATTCAATGTTGCACCTGCTCGGTTATGACCACGTTAACGGCGGTATGGAAAAAACCGTTATGCGTGAAAAAGAAGAGGTAATTCTTAAAAATTTGGGACTTGCCATCACAAAAGTATGACAAGGATAAAAAGGTGAAATAATGGAACAAAAATCTGCATTTATAACAATTTTGGGCAGGCCTAATGTAGGCAAATCTTCATTGCTTAATAAAATAGTAGGTCAAAAGGTAGCCATAGTTTCGGACAAGCCACAGACAACACGCACAAAAATTATGGGTGTTGTAACCAAAGATGAAACACAACTTGTCTTTATTGACACACCGGGTTTTCACAAACCGCACAATCTTTTGGGCGACAGTATGATAAAGGCTGTAAAAGACGGTATGAGCGATGTGGACTGCGCTGTTTTGGTAATTGATGCTTGCCCAGAGTTTAAGCTTGATTTAAACAATCTTCCGCCTGCAGAGCTTGCTCTGGTTGAAAATGTTAAAGTCAAAAAATTAAATTGTATTTTAGTAATTAACAAGATAGATTTACTAAAAAACAAAGAAGATTTATTTGGTATTATAGGCGCATATTCAAAACTTTATGATTTTGATGCCGTTGTTCCGCTGTCGGCAAAAAGCGGTGACGGTGTTGATATTTTACTTAAAGAGATTAACAAATTTGCAAAGCCGTCTCCGCACTTTTTTGCAAGCGATGATTTTACCGACCAACCCGAAAGAGTTATGGTTGCCGAAATGATACGCGAAAAATTACTGCGTTGTCTTTCAAAAGAAGTTCCGCACGGAATTGCCGTTGACATAGAAAAGTTTTATGAATCCGATTCTAATGACGGTGAGCCGATACTGCATGTAGACGCCGTAATTTATTGCGAAAAGAATTCGCACAAAGGCATTATTATAGGCAAAGGCGGAGAAATGCTTAAACGTATAGGCACACACGCGCGCAAAGATATTGAACAGTTTTTCGGTATAAGAGCATCGGTTAAACTTTGGGTAAAAGTTAAAGAAGATTGGCGCAACCGACAGAGCATGATACATACTTTCGGTTTGGATAATATAAATTAACTAAAATTACCTACCATAAAACGCACTGTTATTGCCACAATATTTTTTGTGGAGGCAGATGCTATGAATAAAAACGAAAATTGGCTTAAATTTGTAATTACAGGCAGTGTTAAAGATTACTTAAATTACAAAGAAAATGCCGAAAATACGCCGTTAAAAAGAGGTGAGGGCAGTGCATATTGCAACGGACGGTCTTGTAATAAAAGAAACGAGCATACGGGATAATGACCGTATGATTACGGTTATTACAAGAAACCACGGAGTTATAAATGCTTTTGTAAGAGGTGTAAAAAGCATAAAAAGCAAACGAAGTCCTGCAACAAGCCTGCTCGCTTTTTCAAACTTTATTTTTGAAAACAAGGGCGATACATACACGGTAACCGAAGCCTCTGTTAACAAAATGTTTTTCGGCGCAGGCACTGATATTGTCACACTTACCGTAGCGCAGTATTTTTGTGAACTGTGCAATATTTTCAGACCTGCCGAAAATGAATCCGAAGAATTTTTACGCCTTATTTTAAATTCTTTGCATTTTTTAACCGAAAACAAGCGGCCACCGGAACTTATTAAAGCCATAACAGAGTTGCGTGTGGCGGTTATTGCAGGCTATGCGCCTAATTTAATTGCTTGCAACGGTTGCGGAAAATTTGAAGACAAGGTTATGTATTTTAAATTAGATGACGGCACGCTTTATTGCAATGACTGCAAAAAAGAAAACTGTATTTCGGTAACGCTTACCGTGCTTAAAGCAATGCGGCATATAGTCTATTCAAAATTTGAATCACTGTATTCGTTTGAAATACCCGAAAATGCAATACACGAATTATCGCATCTTTGCGAAAAATATATTATTTATCAAACAGAACACAAATTTACCACCCTTGAATTTTTAAGAGGAATTATATAAATGAAGTATGACATTTTAAAACACGCAAAAACACTTGAATTAAATTCGGTTTTGCAAAAACTTGCCGGCGAAACCGCTACCGAAGACGCGCATAATAACGCTCTTGAAATTATCCCCGAAACCGATATAAACATTGTAAAGCGCGATTTAGCCGAAACCGAATCGGCGTATGTGCTTATATCAAAATACACTTCGCCGTCTTTCAGCGGCGCTGTTAATATTTCAAGTTCTCTTGCGCGTGCATCGCTCGGAGCTACGCTTACTACCGGCGAACTGCTTAAAATTGCCGGTGTTTTGCGCACGGTTCGAGGTGTAAAGGCGTGGCGCAGTAACTCGTCTGCCGAGCGTGAAACTGTTATCGACTATCTGTTTAATGCGCTGACACCCAACAAGTTTTTGGAAGAAAAAATAACTTTTTGCATAAAATCAGAAGATGAGATTGCCGATAATGCATCGAGCGCTTTGTGTGATATTCGTCGAAAAATCACTTCTAAAAGCGCTAAAATACGCGAAAATCTTGATAAAATAGTTCGCGGACAGATGTCAAAGTATTTGCAGGACGCCATTATAACACAGCGTGACGGCAGATTTGTTGTTCCGCTTAAATCAGAACACAAAGGCGAACTGTCGGGTATTATACATGATACATCATCAAGCGGCTCAACACTTTTTGTTGAGCCTATGCCGGTTGTTGAACTGAATAACGAAATACGGGTGCTTAAGTCAAAAGAAGCTGATGAAATAAATCGTATTTTATCGGAGTTATCGTCACTCTGCGCCGATTTTTCCGAAGATATAAAACGCTCATATAATGCGCTTGTAGAGCTTGATTTGATTTTTGCAAAGGCAAAACTTGCTTACAAAATGGGAGCTGTTGTGCCTAAAATAAATAATAACGGATATGTCTATTTAAAAAGAGCAAGACATCCGCTTATAAATCAAAAATCGGTTGTTCCCATAACGCTTTCGCTCGGCGGCGATTATGACACGCTTATAATAACAGGTCCTAACACGGGCGGCAAAACCGTAGCGCTTAAAACCGCGGGTCTTATGTGCCTTATGACAATGTGCGGACTTATGATTCCTTGCGATGACAACAGTGAGGTTGCGGTTTTTGATAAAATATTTGCCGACATCGGTGACGAGCAGAGTATCGAGCAATCACTTTCAACTTTTTCATCGCACATGGTTAACATTATTTCAATATTAAATGACTGTAACAGCAATTCACTTGTGCTTTTTGATGAACTTTGCGCAGGGACCGACCCTATAGAAGGCGCGGCGCTTGCAAAGTCGATACTTATGACACTGTCACAAAAAGGCGCAAAAATAATCGCAACGACGCATTACCCCGAACTTAAGGCTTACGCGCTTGATGCCGACAGGGTCGAGAACGCAAGTTGCGAATTTGATGTTGCAACGCTTAAGCCCACATACAATTTAATAATCGGGCAACCCGGTAGGTCGAATGCGTTTGCAATTTCAAAACGCCTCGGACTTGATGAAGCTATTATAAAT
>JAXJVR010000016.1:0-11170 GCA_036308405.1 Acutalibacteraceae bacterium | reverse complement strand
CTGCTCGTCATTTAATATTTTAAGCGCGCGCTTTAAAACCGATGCAATATCGGCGCTTGACAGCGTTTTAAACTCAAACACGGTAGAACGGCTTAAAATTGCGTTATAAACATAAAAATACGGGTTTTCGGTGGTAGAAGCAATAAGCGTTATATCACCGTTTTCAATATAAGAAAGCAAAATCTGCTGTTGTTTTTTGTTAAAATACTGTATTTCATCAAGATATAAAAGTATTCCGCCGGCGGCTTGTAATGTGCCGATTTCGCCTATTATATCCTTTATATCCGCGGTTGTTGCCGTAGTGGCGTTTAAATAGCACAGTTTTTTACCGGTTTTAGAGGCGATAATTTTTGCTACGGTGGTTTTACCTACACCCGACGGACCGTAAAAAATCAAATTGGGAATTTCGCCCGATTCTATAATTTTGCGCAGGATTTTACCCTCGCCCAAAAGATGTTGCTGACCTGCAACCTCATCTATATCGGTAGGTCGCACTCTGTCTGCAAGAGGTGATGGCATTTTTTAATCCTCCTAAACATAATATTGTATGTATCTTTAACATAACACTGGACAATTATATATTTTACAATATTTGTTATGCTTTTTCAATAATGAAAGAGGTATCGTCTTGAAAAAAACAATTTTTATTAAAAACGCCGCCGTTTTAACCGCCTCTTCCCTTATTTTGCGGTTTGCCGGCATTGTTTTTAAGGTTTGGCTCGCCGCAAAAATCGGCTCGGAAGGCATTGGCCTTTATCAGCTTGTTTTTTCGGTTTATATGTTTGCCGCAACATTTGCTTCAAGCGGAATTTCTACCGCGGTGACAAGACTTGTCAGCGAAGAGCTTGTTGTAGGCGATAAGCGCGGAGTAAAACGAATTGTGCTTCGCTGTGCTCAGATAAGTCTTATTATAGCGGCGGCAAGCATTATAATTTTATTTTTCGGCGCAGATTTTATTGCAAATCGGTTTTTAAATGACGCAAGAACTGCCCTTTCGCTTAAAATTTTGGCATTTTCACTGCCGTTTATGGCAATTTCATCTTGTGTTAAGGGATATTTTATTGCGCGGCGCAAAGCAACGCCGTCTTCGGTGGCACAGCTTATTGAACAAGCGGTCAGGATTTTAATAATAATTTATCTTGTGACTAAATATGAAAGTTTGGGTCTTAAGTATACCTGCGCGGCGGTGCTTTTGGGTGATACCGTTGCAGAAGGCGTTTCATGCCTTTATGTATACATTAGATACAGATTAGATTTTAAAAAGCTTAAAATTACAACGCCCGTCACAAGAAAACCCTACAGCCTTGTAAAAACAATATCACACATAGCATTGCCCATAACCGCAGGCAGATATTTAAACTCTCTTTTAAGAATGATAGAAAACATTTTGGTGCCTGCCTGCCTTACCGCAGGCGCTTTGGGCGCAAAAGGCGGTATATCCCTTTTCGGTATGATAAAGGGTATGGCGCTTCCGATTTTGTTTTTCCCCTCAACGCTGTTAAACGCGCTTTCTACCCTGCTTATTCCCGAAATCTCCGAAGCCGCCGTGCGCGGTATATATGGTGTTGTGCGCTCGGTATCATACCGAATCATCAAAATAACAAGCCTTGTTTCAATTATATTTTCAGCGTTGTTTTTTGTAGGCGGAAAACAGTTAGGAACTTTAATTTACGGCGAGCAGGATGTCGGCTTTTTGCTTAAAGCGTTGTCGCCTATTGTGCCTTTTATGTATTTAGACGCCGTTTGCGACGGTATCTTAAAGGGGCTCGACCAACAAAAATTCACCTTTCGCACCTCGGTCAGCGACTCGGCTTTAAGAATAGTTTTAATATTATTACTGCTTAAAAGTTACGGAATTTACGCCTTTATAGGCATAATGTATTTTTCAAACTTTTACACCTGCTTTTTAAACACAAAAAGGCTTTTAAAAACAAGCGGACTTCAACTTGATTTTTTAAACACCTTTGTTTTACCCTTGTGCATAGCCTTTTCAATTTGTCTTATAACCGACAGTTTATTAAGGCTTTTTTCAAATATATCAAATCTTTTTTATGTCGTAATTATATGCGCGGTCTGCATACCGCTGTATTCGGTTTGTCTGCTTGCTTTAGGCATAATTAACCGCGATGATTTAAGTTTTATAAAAAGAAAATAATTTTTTTAAAAAACACCTTCTACATTTGTTATGCTGACATCACCGCTGTAAAGCGCGGTTGTTTTATCACCGTTTTTAACAATAAGCCGCGCGCTGTCATCAATACCCAAAACCTCACCGATTAAAGTCTCGCCGTTTTGTGTATAAGTAACGCGCTTGCCGGTTAGCAACGATTTTCTTTGATATTCTTTTATGTAATCACTTTTATGCGGTTTATTGTAAAATTCAAAGAAAAAATTTACGCTTTTTGCGATTATTTGCGCTTTAAGCTTGTTTTTTTGCACAATTCCGCATTTTTTTACTTTTTTGTTAAAAATACTGTCGGCAATCGGTAAATCTTTCGGAAAACCCTTTTTGGGTTCAAAAAGGTTTATGCCCACACCCAACACGGCATATTGCAGTTTTTCTCCGCTTTTTGAAAGCGCGCCCTCGGTTAAAATTCCACAGACTTTTTTTCCGTCTATGTAAATATCGTTCACCCATTTTATAAGGCATTGTTTACCGCTTACCTCTTCAATAGCACGCGCCACCGCAACTGCGGCGGCAACGGTTATAAATGTGGTTTCTTGTGGTGATATATCCGGTCTTAAAACAACCGAAAAGTAAACCCCGCCGTCAGGCGAATAAAAGCTTCTGCCGAGTCTGCCCCTGCCGCCTGTTTGGCGCTCGGCGATAACCGTGTAGCCCTCTTTTGCGCCTCCGAGCGCCGCCTGCTTTGCAAGTTTGTTGGTTGACTCGGTTTCTTTAAGAGCATTTACCGTTATCTTGTCGGTGTATTTATATATTTTTCGCGTTAATGATTTTTTCAACATAAACATCACTTTCGGTTAGTAATTGTAAGTTATATTTTATCATATACCGCAGTAATTTTAAAGTGTTTTTAGTCCGCTTTAAACACCGTAAGCTGATTATTGCCGTCACAAACCGCCAAAAATACCTCTTTTTCGTTTAAAATACCCTGCGCCTTAAGCTCGGCTTTAAGCCATTTTTCGTCAAGACCGAGTTGTTTTAGGTTTGCTTTAAGCACTTTGCCGTCGGCGATTACTTGGGTATTTATAAATTCAGGTTGCGGAACAATGTTAAAATCAAGCGGATTTGCGGGGCGTTTTGTGCTTACGGGCAAAATCGTGAGTCTGCCGTTATATTCAAAAATTGCGGTTTGAATATCTTTAAGATTAAAATATCCCGCCTGTCTGCACATAACCGTAAATTCGCTTAAATCCATTTTGGCTTTTTTCATATTCTTGCGGTAAAATTTGCCGTTGTTCATAATAACCGTCGGCGTTCCGTTGATATATTTTCGTGTTTTGGGGCATTTGCTCATCAAAATACTTAAAGTCACCGCGACTGCGCCGTAAATCATCATTGCGACAAGCGGTTTCCAAGGTTTTTCAAGCTCGGTAGCAAGCTCGGCTGCTATCGAGCCTATTGTTATTCCGGTAATATAATCAAAAAAATCAAGTTGCGACATCTGCTTATGTCCCATAATTTTTGCTATGGCAAACAGTGCCGCAACCGATAATAACGATGTTAAAACAACCTTTAAAATTTCCATATTATTACCTCAAAACTCAATTTTTAATTATTATTATCAAAAGGGTAGAAAAAAATTCGTATTTTTGATATAATGTAAAAAAACAAGTTAAAGGCGGAATGTTTTATGAATTTTGAAACGATTAAATCAAATTTAGAACAACTCGGCTATAAAGTTTTGTGCTGTAAGACCGCAAAAGAGGCGGCAGACGCCATTGACCGACAGACAGACGGCAAAACCGTGGGTATAGGCGGCTCGGTAACAATAGAACAAATCGGTCTTTACGAAAAGCTTTGCACCCACAACAAAATATTTTGGCAACAACGAATTCCCGAAGGCAAAACCGCCGAAGAAGTGCTTAAAGACGCGCAGACTGCCGATGTTTATATATCATCGGTAAACGCCCTTGCCGAAAGCGGTGAAATAATAAACATCGACGGCAGAAGCAACCGCGTTTCATCAATACTTTTCGGGCACAAAAAGGTTTATCTTGTGCTGGGCAAAAACAAAATTGCAAAAGATTATGACAGCGCGCTCTGGCGGGCGCGCAATATAGCCGCCCCGCTTAACGCAAAGCGCCTTAACAAAAACACACCCTGCGCAAAATCTGCTGACAGATGTTATAACTGCAAAAGCCCCGAACGCATCTGCCGCAGTCTTTCGGTGCTTTGGACAAAGCCGACCTCTGCCGAGTTTGAAATAGTTTTAATAGACGAAGATTTGGGATATTAAAAGTTACTCTGCTCTGCCGATTATCATTTCTTTAAGTTTTCTTGCGGCAAGGCTTGTTGCGTTATCCTTTCTTTCTGCAAGATAAATATCCCTTTCGGGTATGCCCTCCGCTAAATCAAGTTTAAAGATTTGGCGGTTTTTTATTGCTTCCCGGGTAAAGAAATCAGGCAAAAAGCCTATGCCGAGGTTATTTTTAACCATCGGCAAAATCTGGTCGGTGGTTGCAACCTCAACATCAACCGAAAAAGGAACATTGTATTTTGCAAACAAGTCGGCATAAAATTCATAACTTGTTGTTCCTTTGGGTAAAGAAATAATCGGAAAATCCGCTAAATCGCCTAAATTCAACGGTTTACCCTTAAGTTGCGAATAGGCGTTTCCGCAGACGGCAAAATCTTTAAAAGATTTTATTTTTATAAATTTTAAGCCGTCGGTGGCTTTTTGCGGAGAAGAAACAACCGCAAGGTCAACGGTAAAGTTTTGCAAAGCCTTTATTGCGGTGGGCGTTGAATGATTTGTTATTTTAATCTTTACATTAGGGTATTCATTGTGAAAATCATTAAGTATATCAAAGAGAACTCCGTGAAGCGCTATCTCGGTAGCACCTATATAAACAATTCCGCTGTCTAAACTTTTTGCAAGCGACAATTCTTCTTCAGCCGCCTCAATTTGCTCAAACGCTATGGATATTCGTGCAAACAGTTTTTCACCCTCGGGTGTTAAAATTACGCCTCGATTACTGCGGATAAACAAGGTGCAACCGAGCGCCGACTCTAAATTTTTTACCGAGCGAGTAACATTAGGCTGATTGTTAAGCAAAACCTCCGCCGCCTTGGTAAAGCTTTTATATTTTGCTACATAATAAAAAATTTTATAATATTCGTAATTTACAAGCATTGTTGCCCTCTCTTTTATATCAATAAGATATAATAATTATATCGTTTATACATTTTACATATATCTATATTTGTATTATAATGTTTTTCCGTAATATGTCAACGGGAGAACTAAGTCAATGAACAAAGATTTAACTATAGGCAAGCCGAGCACGGTGCTGTGGAAATTCTGCCTGCCGCTTTTCGGCAGTATTATTTTTCAACAACTCTATAACATAGCCGACAGCCTTATCGCAGGAAAATTTATCGGTGAAAACGCACTTGCCGCTGTAGGCAACAGTTATGAAATAACCCTTATTTTTATAGCCTTTGCATTCGGTTGCAATATAGGCTCTTCGGTAATTATCTCTAAACTGTTCGGCGCAAAGAATTTTAACGAGATGAAAACCGCCACCTATACCGCCATTATTTCAAGCGGTGTTTTGTGTATGCTTTTAATGCTCTTCGGGTTGATTTTCACAACCGATTTGCTTAACCTTATAAATACGCCCGACAATATTTTTGCCGACTCAAAACTGTATTTAGATATATACATATTGGGACTGCCGTTTATGTTCCTTTACAATGTGTCTACCGGAATATTTTCGGCGCTGGGTGATTCAAAAACGCCCTTTATTTTTCTTGCCTGTTCGTCAACCGCAAATATCGGCGTAGATATTCTGTTTGTAACTGCATTTAAAATGGGGGTCGCAGGCGTTGCCTGGGCTACATTTATTTGTCAGGGAATAAGTTGCATTTTGGCTTTAGCTGTTGTGCTGTTAAGATTAAAAACGGTTAAAACGAGCGGAAAAATTAAGGTTTTTTCTATAAAACAATTAAAAGATATTGCTGTTATAGCAATACCGAGTATTTTACAGCAGAGTTTTATCTCGGTTGGCAATATTATAATTCAAGGCGTCATAAACACCTTCGGTTCAAGCGTAATTGCAGGTTATTCCGCATCGGTAAAGCTTAACAACCTTGTTATTACTTCTTTTACTACCATCGGAAACGGTATTTCAAACTACACCGCGCAAAATATCGGTGCAAACAAATTGCCCCGCATAAAAGAAGGTTTTAAAGCGGGACTTAAAATAGTCTGGATAATATGTGTTCCGCTTATTATTCTCTATTTCTTTGCAGGAAAATACTTTGTGTATCTGTTCCTTGATGAACCTTCAGCGGTTGCAATGAAAACGGCAACGCAATTCTTGAAGATTATATCTCCTTTCTATTTTGTGGCTTCTTCAAAATTAGTGGCTGACGGAATACTTCGCGGAGCAGGAAAAATGAAAGCGTTTATGACGGCAACCTTTACCGACTTAATATTAAGGGTTGTTTTAGCCGTTATACTTTCTGCACCGCTCGGCACGGTGGGTATATGGCTTGCATGGCCTATCGGTTGGATAATCGGCGCAGGTTTATCGGTCTTTTTCTGCTCTAAAGGAGAGTGGAACAAAGCAAAAATATAATACGCACTATAGTAATACCCCTCGCAAATTTTAAAAAGGACTTTACTTTTTGCCGTTGACATTTTGTGTTCTTTTTAATATAATAACAATCAGAGTTAAAATTATTGATGTTGTCGGGCAATCGGAGCCCGGGGGTATCAATATTTTTAACTCTTTTTTATGTTAAACTGCTTTTGCAAAAACAACAACAAAATTTAAAACAGTTCAAAATTTTCTAATCTAAAAATAAAGAAAACAGCAAAGCACCCCCGTGTCTCCTATAAGGAAACACGGGGGCTGTTACTTTTATTACCGTTTCAGTCGACAAATTTTACGGCAGTTCCGTATGCCATGACTTCGGCAGCTCCCTGCATAACCGCCGCAGAAGCATACCTGATATTTACTATTGCATCTGCGCCTAATTCTTCCGCCTCGGCAACCATTCGCTCGGTTGCAAGCGCCCGCGCATCGTTCATCATTTCGGTGTATGCCTTTAATTCGCCGCCTACCAAAGTTTTAAAACTCTGCGTAATATCTCTGCCCAAGTTTTTTGACTGTATGGTGCTACCCTTTACAAGTCCGAGCATCTCAAAATTTTTTCCGCTGATGTAATCGGTATTTACTAATATCATCCTCGTCCTCTCCTTATATTTTCTATTTTTGCTTTACAGCATTTGCAAAAATTTCTTTTAAATATACATCTACTCCGTTTGATGCTTGAATTGTTGCTGTCATTAAATCATCGGTGTTTATATCCAAAAAATCAATATCGTAACCGGCATTTCGAATTAACTGGGATATAAAAATTCGCTGTGTTCTGCCGTTTCCCTCTCTGAATGGGTGTAGCATATTGGTCACACAATAAAAATCTGTTATGTTTTCTATAAACTCATCAAATTTTTGAGCTTTAAAATAATTTTTCGATTTAAGTCTTGAAAAGCAAGCGTCTGCTAATTGCTCGATTTCATCGGCTTTTGCAAATTTTGTTCCTTTTTTAGATATATTGACCTTTCGAATTTGACCTGCCCAATCATAAATTTCATCAAATAAATATTTGTGAATAGATTTATAATGTTCAAAATCAAAATTGCCTTTGATAGGGTTGTTTTCTAATTCTGAACCTTTTGCAAAAGTAATTTGACTCTCTACAAACGATAACTGCTTATCATCCTTTATGCCAAATTTATTTATCAGGCAGGTTGTCCCGTCATAGCAGTCCGCTGTTGCGGCTTCAATGCTGTATCCCATTAAGCAATAACACCTGCCCGCCGTTTTACGAGAACAATGTATTCTTCCATTGTAATCTCGCCCTGCAATAATTTGCGGCACCAATCTTTGCACTGCTCGTCGATAAGATAACCTTCCATTTCAACTGATGCAGCGGAATTTTCTATTGCTTTTTCAATAGACATCGTCCTCACCTCACATTTTTAATTATTTTACCTTAAAATTTGAATTTAATCAATATAAACCGTTATAAGCTATACCTTTTTAAAGCAAATGGTCTACCGGCATATAACAAGGAAGACCTTTTTGGTATATAATTGGCATTTCACCGTGTATTAAAGGCTCTAAATATGCGACCATTTCTTCTTTAATATCATTTCCGCGCTCGTTTATAAATGACAGCGGAACACTTTGGGCTTTGTTTGCAACCTCACAAACGGGAGCGCTTTCGTATGATACGGTATACGGCTCATTACTGATGCGCTTTATTGTCATCATAGCAGATGTAAGTCCGTCTTTTGCGGCTGAAACCGCCGCTTCGCCAAGGTGCATAGATTCTTCCAAATCTGTGCGTGAAGCAATATGCGCCGCGCAACGCTGTAATACATTAAGCTCGATAGAACGCACTTTTACATCTAAATTCTTTTTCAAAAAACACTCCAGCGTCTTGCCGACACCGCTTAACTGACTGTGACCAAAGGTATCTGTCGCATTTTCGGCGGCGCTGATGTAATTACCGTTTTTATCTCTGATTCCTTCGGAAACAGCCACAATGACATTTTTCTGTTTTTCTAACAACTCTTTAACATCGGCTAAAAATTCATCGGTAGAAAAAGCGTGTTCCGGAAGATAAATCAAATGCGGAGCCGCGCTGTATTCGTTGCGCGCTAAAGCGCTTGCCGCAGTAAGCCATCCGGCATCACGGCCCATAACCTCTACTATTGTAACGCTCTTAACTTTATAAATATAAGTATCGTGCGCGATTTCAAGAAAAGTCGAAGCCACAAATTTTGCGGCAGAGCCAAAACCGGGGGTATGGTCTGTTACACAAAGGTCATTGTCGATTGTTTTAGGGATGCCCAAAACACGAACCGGACTGCCGATTGCTTCTGCATAGGCAGAAAGTTTGTCTACAGTGTCCATAGAGTCATTTCCGCCGATGTAAAAGAAAGCCGCAATTTCATTTTCTTCAAAAAAAGCAAATATCCGTTTATAAATATCAAGGTCTGCTTCATAAGTCGGCAACTTAAAACGGCAAGAACCGAGATACATCGCAGGAGTCATTGTAAGCCGTTCTAACATATCGTCCGTTTTAAAAATATCCGACAAATTAAGAATACGCCCGTCAAGAATTCCCGTAATACCGTTTAAAGAACCGTATACAGTATCAAAATACTCTGATTTTAACACACCGGAAATAACGCCCGCCAGACCGGCGTTGATTGCCGCCGTGGGACCGCCCGACTGGGCTACAATACAGTTTTTCATCTAAAAATCTCCTACGCTTTGTTTTTTCGTTATTATTATAACACAGCCGATAAGGATATGTAAATACCTTAAACTCGGTTTTTTGGATTACCGTGACGATTTAAAAAATATCTGTAATTCAAAAGCGCTTCATCTTTGAGTCGGTATCATATAGACTTTCTCATATAAAACATTTTTTATGCCTTCGAACTCTTCTTTTGTTACGCATCGTCCCGATGTCATAATATAAAGCGGAACTTCTTTTCTTCCCTTTGAAAGCGATGGTTGTATATACCGAAATTCATTCAAGAAAAAGTTAGTTCTTTCATAGAACCCAATTCGTCTTGCGGCTATTTCGTTTGACGGAAGTTCAACCTCTAAACAAATCATTTTATTTGTCATTGAAAATAATGTTTTTAAAAATTTTAAACCGATTCCGCCGTTTCTGCAATCGGGATTGACCGCTAAATGCTCGATAAATACAATTTCGTCTAATTCGTATATAGCCGCAAAAGCCTGTATTTGATTTGTTATTGACTCTCTGTATACATAAATTTTATATGCAGAATTGTTCAATAATTCTTTCTGCTCATCATAGGTTCTTCGTTCATCTTCGGGAAAACTCTTTTCCATAATGGTATACACAATATCAAAATCTGTCTTTTTTAATACTTCAATTAACATTACTTTCTCCCAACAATTTATCTTTTTTATAAGTTTATCCGAGCCGACGCTATTGAACAAGTGGTAATGCTTGAACTAAAGCGAATGCGAGGTTCTTGCAGGATGACGAGGAAGCCTTTGCAGATCTACTTGCTCAAAAGACACAAAAGGATATTATCAACGAGCAAAAAGCCTTACAGGGCGAACTGCAACGCTGTACCGCACGAAACCAAAAGGTTGCCGGGCTTTACGAAAAGCTCTATGAGGACAATGCTTCGGGCAAGGTAACGGATGAATGGTTTATGCAGTTATCCCACAAGTACGAAGTGGAACGGATGGAGCTGAAAACCAAGATTGCATCCCTAAACGAAAGGATAAAAAATCTTGGAACAATGCAACAGAATAAAGACAGATTTATCAATGCCATCCGAAGATTTATGAAAATGCAGGAACTGACTGCACCGCTTCTTCGGGAACTTATAGATAAGATAACGGTTTATGAAACCGAAGGCGTAGGTAAAAACCGCAGTCAACGGATTATGATTCATTACAAATTCATTGGGTATATTGAGATACCCGAATGCGGAAGTAATTACAAAGCGGATACACGAAAAGGGGTATCAGTCGAGTATATTACCAAATCCGCATAAAACAAAAGAGCAGGCTTAAAACCTGCTCAGAAACGAACGAAAGAAACCTGAAATTACAAAAAATCGAGTGTTCATAACTCAAATCCGTTATGAACACTCGATATGGTCGAGATGACAGGATTCGAACCTGCGGCCTCTGCGTCCCGAACGCAGCGCTCTACCAAACTGAGCCACATCTCGATATTAAATTTAACTTAATTATTATATATAAACAAACTCAAAATGTCAATACAAAAATTTTGCCCTTTTGAAAATCAAAAGGGCAAAAGCGGTTTTTTTAACAATTTTTCATAAGTCTTATATAAAATTCAACGGCGCGGTGGGCTGTTTCAAGCCGTATTTTTTCGTTATGGCCGTGTATGGTTTTGCGTTCTTCGCTTGTAAGGTCCATTGCCGAAAAACGATAAACCTTATCG
>JAXJVR010000015.1:0-10016 GCA_036308405.1 Acutalibacteraceae bacterium | reverse complement strand
TTTCTCTCCCTCAGTCAGCTTCGCTGACAGCTCCCTCGTCAGAGGGAGCCGAAAAACCGTTTGTCACCGTCGAAACAATAAACGAATGAATGAAGTTAGTGCACATTTGATAATTGTAATCCAAACAATTTGACAGAAAACCATTATTTATAAATAACTGTATGTCTTTAATTTTCGATTTGTTAAAAAAAGGCGGACAGTTTGTTGTGCTATCCGCCTTTTAGAACTTAATATTATATTTAATTTATATTCTTTCGGCTACCAAATCACCCATAGCAGAGCAGGTGACTTTGGTGCAACCGTCCTGCATAATATCACCGGTGCGGAAGCCGTCATCCAAAACGCGATTAACAGCGTTTTCAATTAAATCAGCCTCTTTTGCCATATCAAACGAATAGCGCAACATCATAGCCGCTGAAAGTATTGTGCCTAACGGGTTTGCTATGTTAAGTCCTGCTATATCGGGCGCAGAGCCGTGTATAGGTTCATACATACCGAGTGTTCCCGAAGAGAGCGATGCAGACGGCATCATACCGATAGAGCCGGTAAGCATTGAAGCTTCGTCAGATAGTATATCACCGAACATATTCTCGGTTACAAGCACATCAAACTGTGTCGGGTTTTTTATAAGTTGCATAGCGGTGTTATCTACAAGAATATCGCTGTATTCAACTTCGGGGTATTCTGCGCTTAAACGGTGCATTGTTTTGCGCCAAAGGCGTGAGGTGTCAAGCACATTTGCCTTGTCTACCGAAGCCAACTTTTTACCGCGTTTCATAGCGGTTTCAAAAGCTACTCTGCCTATGCGCTCGATTTCGCTTTCGGAATAGGGCATAAAGTCGGTAGCCACAAGCTCGCCGTTTACCTCTTTTGTTTCACGGTTGCCGAAATAAACACCGCCGGTAAGTTCGCGCACGATAAGCAAATCAATACCGCCGCCGACAATCTCTTGCTTTAAGGGTGAAGAATCGGCAAGTTGACCGAAAAGCTTTGTGGGACGCAAATTAGCAAAAAGTCCGAGTTCTTTACGCACTGCAAGCAACGCTTTTTCAGGTCTGATTGACGGGTCAACGCTGTCCCACTTGGATCCGCCCACAGCGCCCAGCAGAACGCTGTCTGACTCGCGGCATTTGTTCATACCTTCATCGGTAATCGGCACGCCGAACTTGTCGATAGAGCAACCGCCTATATCAACATAGGTATATTCAAAATTGTGACCGCATTTTACGGCAATTTTATCAAGCACCTTTATTGCTTCGGCGACAATTTCGGGGCCTATGCCGTCGCCGGATAACACGGTGATTTTTTTGTTCATGGGGTTAGTCCTCCTTTAAAGAAGCAAGCAATCCGCCCTTGGCTATTATGTTTTGAATAAACGGGGGAAAGGGTTGTGCTTTGTATGTTTTACCTGTTGTTATATCGGTTATAATGCCGGTGTCAAAATCAACGCTTACTTCGTCGCCTGCGTTGATTTCGTCCGCGGCTTGTTCGCACTCAAGAATAGGTAAGCCGATGTTTATGGCGTTGCGGTAAAAAATGCGCGCAAAGCTTTTGGCAATTACACAGCCGGTTTTACAGGTTTTTATAACAAGCGGTGCGTGTTCGCGTGAAGAACCGCAACCAAAGTTCCAACCGGCTACCATAACATCACCGGGTTTTACTTGCTTTACAAATTCGGTATCAATATCCTCCATACAATGAAGGGCTAATTCGTCGGCGTTGGGTGTGTTTAAGTAACGCGCAGGAATAATAACATCGGTATCGACATTGTCGGGATATTTAAAAACTTTGCCTTGTGTGTTCATTGTTATTATACCTCCTTAGGATAAGTGATATAGCCTGTAAGCGCGCTTGCCGCCGCAGTAGCGGGGGAGGCCAGGTAAACTTCACTTTCAACATGACCCATTCTGCCTACAAAATTGCGGTTGGTGGTGGCAATACAGCGCTCACCGGCAGCCAAAATGCCCATATAACCGCCGAGACACGGTCCGCAGGTTGGGGTAGAAACAACAGCGCCTGCATCTATAAAAGCAGTATACCAGCCGCGAGTTACACATTCGCGTAAAATCTGCATAGTGCCGGGTATTATTATGCAACGGATGCCGTCGGCAATTTTTTTGCCGTTTAAGATTTTGTATGCGGTTTCCATATCTTCCATACGGCCGTTGGTGCAACTGCCGATAACAACCTGGTCGATTTTAATATCACTAAGTTCGCTTGCAGGATGGGTGTTTTCGGGCAAGTGAGGGCAACTAACAGTAGGAACAATTTTTGACAAATCAATATCAATAACCTTTTCATATTCGGCATCGGGGTCGGCTTCATAAATTACGGGTTCGCGTTCACTGCGTCCTTTTAAGTAGCCGAGCGTTATATCGTCAACCGGGAATATACCGTTTTTAGCGCCTGCCTCAATAGCCATATTGCATATACAAAGTCGGTCATCCATAGTAAGTGTGTGCGCGCCGTCACCTGTAAATTCCATACTTTTATAAAGCGCGCCGTCAACACCTATCATACCTATAACGGTAAGAATAACATCTTTACCGCTGCAGTTAGAGGGCAATTTGCCTGTAAGATTAAATTTAATTGCCGAAGGCACTTTAAACCAAGCTTTTCCCGTTGCCATACCCGCCGCCATATCGGTAGAGCCGACACCCGTTGAAAACGCGCCGAGCGCGCCGTAGGTGCAGGTGTGACTGTCTGCGCCGATTATGCAGTCACCGGCGGTAACAACACCCTGTTCGGGTAAGAGGGCGTGTTCAATGCCCATTTTGCCTACATCATAAAAATGACTTACGCAATGACTGCACGCAAATTCACGGCAGGTTTTTGACTGTTCGGCTGCCTTTATATCTTTGTTAGGCACAAAATGGTCAAGCACTATCGCAACGCGGTCTTTATCGAAAACATCGGTAAAACCGGCTTTTTTAAACTCGTTAACGGCAACGGGGGTTGTAATATCGTTACCGAGGACAATATCAAGATTTGCGCTTATAAGTTGACCTGCGACAACGCTTTCAAGTCCTGCGTGAGCCGCCAAAATCTTTTGAGTCATTGTCATACCCATAGATTATTTATCTCCTTCCAAACTGCGATTTATTGCAGAAAATAACGCTCTTATAGATGAAGCAATAATATCATCGTGAATACCTGCACCCCATACCTTTTTGCCGTTCGGCAGTGTTATGCTGACATAGGTAATAGCCTGCGAAGCAGAGCCTTTTGTAAGGGCATGTTCTTCGTAAGTGAGTTCAGAAAACTGAATATTTAACTGCTTCTTAACCGCATTGCTTACCGCATCAAGACGGCCGTTACCGCCGGCTGTAAGTTCTTTAACCTCGCCGTCAATTTCAACCGTGAGCATAACTTTAATTTCGGGTGTGCGCACAAAGTGATAGTCGATAAGCTTTATATGATTGTTTATGTTTATGTAATTTTCGGTAAATACTTTAAGAACTTCATCGGGTGAAAGTTCGGCGTGAGCATGGTCTGAAACACCTTTAACGGTGTAACCTACATCTTCACGCATTTGTGCCGGCAATGTATAGCCGAAATTGTGTTCAAGCAAATAACCGATACCGCCTTTGCCCGACTGTGAGTTAATGCGGATAACATCGGTTTCATATTCACGGCCTACATCACCGGGGTCTATAGGCAGATATGGAACTGTCCAAGTGTCACAGTTCTTTTCTTCACGCCATTTCATACCCTTTGCAATAGCGTCTTGATGCGAACCCGAAAAAGCCGCAAATACCAATTTGCCTGCATAGGGTTGACGCTCATAAACATGCATGCGGGTAACTCGCTCATAAAGCTCGGCAATTTCGGGCATATCAGAAAGGTCAAGTTCGGGTTCAACGCCTTGAGCATACATATTAAGGGCAAGTGTTACAATATCGGCGTTACCGGTGCGCTCACCGTTGCCGAAAAGCGTGCCTTCAATTCGGTCTGCGCCTGCAAGAATACCGAGTTCGCAGTCTGCAACAGCGCAACCGCGGTCATTATGCGGATGAAGCGAAACTTCAACAGCGTCGCGGTATTTCAAATTGTCACATATATATTCAACCTGGTCTGCGTAAACATGCGGTGCAGAAAGTTCAACCGTTACGGGCAGGTTTATAATTGCTTTGCGTTCGGGGGTTGGCTGCCATACATCAAGAACGGCATTGCATACCTCTAAAGCGTATTCAGGCTCTGTGCCGGTAAACGATTCGGGTGAATATTCATATCTGAAATCAGCACCCGTTTCGGCGGCAATTTTATTAAATAACTTTGCGCCGTCTACCGCAATCTGCTTAATTTCTTCCTTAGATTTTCTGAAAACCTGCTCACGCTGTGCAAGCGAGGTAGAGTTATAAAGATGAACTATTGCGTTTTTGCAACCTTTGAGCGCGTCAAAAGTCTTGCGGATAATGTGTTCACGGCTTTGGGTAAGCACCTGAACGGTTACATCGTCGGGAATCATATTATTATCTATAAGTGTGCGCAAAAAGGTGTATTCGGTCTCGCTTGCCGCAGGAAAGCCGACCTCGATTTCTTTAAAACCGACCTTTACAAGCAGTTGAAAAAACTCTAACTTTTCTTCAAGGCTCATAGGTATAATAAGCGATTGGTTGCCGTCACGCAAGTCAACCGAACACCATGTCGGAGCTTTATCAATAAAAGTTTTATCCGCCCATTTTCTTGTAGGGTTTTTGACGGGGAAGAATTGTTTTGTATATTTTGATGTGTTTTGCATCTTGCTTACTCCTTGATTATTTTAAAACAGCAATAACTTCAACTTCTACGAGCGCGCCTTTGGGTAAATCTTTAACGGCAACACAGCTGCGCGCAGGAGCCGAGGTTATATATTTGCCGTATACTGCGTTAAAATCTGCAAAATCGGCAATATCGCTTAAAAAGCAGGTAGTTTTTACTACGCTGTCAAAGGTTGTGCCCGCGGCATCAAGAACCGCTGATAAATTTTTCATAACCTGTTCGGTTTGTTCGATTATGTTACTGCCGTTAAGCTCTGCTGTTTTAGGGTCAAGCGCAATCTGACCCGATGTATAAAGAACACCGTTAACTTTAACCGCCTGAGAATAAGGACCTATTGCGGCAGGAGCATTTTGTGTTGAAATTTTTTCTATCATAAATATATCTCCTAAATTATCTTGATACCGAAATCGGTAAGTGCTTTTTTAATTTGTTCGATGTGTTCAAAGTTGCGCGTTTCAAGCGTTACACGCAAATAGCAACCGTTAACATCGGCGCCCGCACCTAAATGTTCGTGATGAACAGCGGTGACATTGCCGCCTTGTTCGGCGATTATTCTTGAAACATTTAAAAGCTGACCGGGTTTGTCAACAAGTTCTATGTTAAGCTGACAGTTTCTGCCCGACATAAGCAAACCGCGGTTAATAACGCGCGACAGTATTGTAACATCAATATTACCGCCCGAAAGCAAGCAAACAGTCTTTTTGCCTTTTAGGTCGATTTTATCAAACATAGCCGCCGCTACGGCAACTGCGCCCGCGCCTTCGGTTACAAGTTTGTGTTTTTCCATAAGAGCGAGTATTGCGGCAGATATTTCATCATCGGTAACTGTTACGATTTCGTCAACATATTTTGAGCAAATTTCGTAAGTGAGTGTGCCCGGTTCTTTAACGGCGATACCGTCTGCTATGGTAAAGACTTTGTCGAGCTTTTCTATATGTTCGTCATGTATTGAATTAAGCATTGACGGCGCGCCCGAAGCCTGAACGCCGTAAACCTTTACATTGGGGTTTAATTTTTTGATTGTATATGCTATACCCGATATAAGTCCGCCGCCGCCTATCGGCACAATAACTGCGTCCATATCGGGAATTTGTTCAATAAGTTCAAGCGCTATAGTGCCTTGACCTGCAATTACATCGGGGTCGTCAAACGGGTGAATAAAGGTATAACCCATTTCATCACGCAGTTGAAGCGCTTTGGCATAAGCGTCATCGTAAACACCGTCTACAAGGCATATTTCGGCTCCGTAACTGCGTGTAGCCTCAACCTTTGATATAGGTGCGCTGTCGGGCAGACAAATAACAGATTTTATACCGTTTTTTTGCGCGGCAAGTGCTACGCCCTGTGCATGATTGCCTGCGGAACAGGCTATAACGCCCTTGGCTTTTTCGGCTTCGGTAAGGCGTGACATTTTATAGTAAGCGCCTCTAACCTTAAATGAACCGGTAATCTGCAAATTTTCGGTTTTAAGATAAAGTTCGGCGCCCGGTTTCAATTTCGGGGCATACAGAACATCGGTCTGTATTGCAACATCTTTTAAAGCATATCTTGCTTTGTATACATTATCGAGAGTTAGTTTTTTATCGCTCATAAATCTCTGTCTTTCTTAAATTAGGCTGTTAATAAATTGTTCTGCGGCACGCGGTGAGCGTGTGCCTTTGTTTAAAGCAAAAGCTTCTGCTTTAACATCAAGTTCGGCTCTGTCAATCATTATGCCGTTTTTATCGGCAAGTTTATGAATAATATCAAGATAGAGCATTTTATTCGGTCTTTCAAAATAAACGGTAAGACCGAATCTATCGGACAGCGACATAAGTTCCTGCACGGTGTCGCTGTGGTGAATATCGTTTTCGTTTGTTCTGTCTGAAAAATTCTCTTTTACAATATGTCTGCGGTTGCTTGTGGCATAAATTACGGCATTTTTAGATTTAGCCGAAGCCGAGCCTTCAAGCGCCGCTTTAAGCATACTGAAACAGTCATCGTTTTTGTTGAACGAAAGGTCGTCTATAAAAATTATAAATTTAAGCGGATTATCGGCAATTTTGCCCATTATATGAGGCAGGCTGAAAAGCTGGTCTTTTCTTATTTCGATAAGCCGCACACCCTCGCTTGCAAAGTGATTGGCGCATGCCTTTACCGTAGAAGATTTGCCCGTTCCGGCATCGCCGAAAAGCAAAACATTTGCGGCGGGTTTTCCGTCAATTAAGGCTTGGGTGTTGTCAAACACCTGTTTTCTTTCATTCTCATAACCGATAAAACTTTCGGTAGATATGCCGTCGGCAGATTTAACGGGGATAATGTTTTCATCCTCAACGGTAAACATATTAGCCGTTGCAAATATTCCGTAACCGTAGCGGTTAATGTTTTTGACACGCTCGCCGTAGACTTTAATAAAATCTATAGCATTGTTTTCAAAGCAGGGAACATATCCGCCATAAGATATATCTTCGCAAAGTTCTGCGGAAGTGAGTGTTGTAAGATAAGAAAACAGTTTTAATTCTTCATTTGTGTTTTGATAAAGTGAAGACGAAATCTCGGCTTTTTGTGCCGCAGAGGTAACATATTTGTTTTCATCGGCAAATATACTGCAACGCAAAAAGTCCGAGAAAGAATAATTGAAATCGGAAAGTGAATATACAAATTTACCGAACAGCGACATTTTGTTTTGTGTGCTTTTATCGCAACACAAAAAATCAAGCAAAGCCGACATCGGTTTTGTGTCAAGTATTCCGCGGAATACGCTTACAGCGCCTATTCTGCAAGCAAGATTTTCTTTTTGCTGTTCGGTCATTTTATATCCTATCCTTTAAATTGATTTATTACGGCGCCTTTGTCGGCAGAACTTACCTGAGCGGCATATCTTGCAAGCGCGCCTTTAATATTTGTTTTTTGTTTTATTTCGGTGTTTGCTTTGCGAGCTTCGATTTCTTCGGGTGAAACCTTTAATTCGATTGAGTAGTTAGGAATATCAATCGAGATAATATCGCCGTTTTTAACATAGGCGATAAGACCGCCGCGCAATGCTTCGGGAGAAATATGTCCGATTGACGCGCCGCGTGTAGCGCCCGAAAATCTACCGTCGGTTATAAGCGCTACCTGCTTATCAAGTCCCATACCCGCAATGGCCGAAGTAGGTGAGAGCATCTCACGCATACCCGGTCCGCCTGCAGGACCTTCGTAACGGATAACAACAACATCACCCGCAACTATTTTACCGCCGTATATTGCGGCAATAGCCTCTTCTTCGCTGTCAAACACTTTTGCAGGTCCTTCATGCTTAAGCATTTCGGGTGCTACAGCGCTGCGCTTAACAACACAGCCGTCAGGTGCCAAATTACCGCGAAGAACGGCAATACCGCCCGTTTTGGTGTAAGGGTTGTCAACCGTGCGAATAACTTCGGGGTTTTTATTTACTGCTGATTCAATATTTTCACCGAGTGTTTTGCCTGTGCAGGTCATAACCGATGTATCAAGCAGATTTAACTTGGTAAGCTCTTTAAGCACGGCATAAACACCGCCTGCTTCGTTAAGGTCTTCCATATAAGTCGGACCGGCAGGCGCCAAGTGGCAAAGGTTAGGTGTTTTTTCACTTATTTCGTTTGCCATATCAAGATTAAATTCAACACCGCATTCGTTTGCAATAGCCGGCAGATGCAACATACTGTTGGTAGAACAACCGAGTGCCATATCGGCGGTAAGTGCATTTTTAATTGCGGCAGGTGTCATAATATCGCGAGGACGGATATTTTTTTCTACAAGTTCCATAATCTGCATACCTGCATGCTTTGCAAGCTCAATTCTTGCTGAATATACCGCAGGTATTGTTCCGTTACCGCGAAGTCCCATACCGAGCACTTCGGT
This sequence comes from Acutalibacteraceae bacterium, assembly GCA_036308405.1. Taxonomy (GTDB): domain Bacteria; phylum Bacillota; class Clostridia; order Oscillospirales; family Acutalibacteraceae; genus UBA737. The sequence goes on along the minus strand of JAXJVR010000015.1, from coordinate 1,394 downwards.
AAGGCAGTTCATAGAGTTTGCGGTATACATACCCGAACACGAACCGCATGTGGGGCAGGTGTTTTCTTCACAAACGCGAAGCTGATTTTCATCTATTTTTCCCGCAGAATATGCGCCGACAGCCTCAAACATACTTGAAAGACTTGTCTTTTTACCGTCAACACGGCCTGCAAGCATAGGTCCGCCGCTTACAAAAACGGTAGGAATATTAACACGGGCTGCCGCCATTAAAAGACCGGGAACATTTTTATCACAGTTCGGCACCATAACAAGACCGTCAAAACCGTGAGCCAAAACCATAGCTTCGGTTGAGTCGGCGATGAGGTCACGGGTAATAAGCGAATACTTCATACCCGTGTGTCCCATAGCAATACCGTCACAAACGGCAATAGCGGGGAACACAATAGGTGTTCCGCCTGCCATTGCTACACCGAGTTTTACCGCCTCAACAATTTTGTCAAGGTTCATATGACCCGGCACAATTTCGTTATATGAGCTTACAATACCGATAAGCGGTCTTGACTGTTCCTCTTTAGTAAGACCCAAAGCGTGATAAAGACTGCGATGAGGCGCATTGTTAAATCCGTCTACAATAGTATCTTTAATCATTTATATACCTTCTTATTAGTTGTTGATAAGCTTGTCTTCGTCGCTCCAGCTGTAAAGCTTACGGATTTCTTTACCTACGGTTTCTGCCGGATGTTCAGCCGCAAGTTTGCGCATAGCGTTAAAGTGAACCTGACTGCCTGCGTCTGACATATCGAGCAAGAAGTCTTTTGCAAAGGTGCCGTCCTGAATATCGGCAAGAACTTTCTTCATAGCCTTCTTGGTGTCTTCGGTGATAATCTTAGGACCAGTGATATAGTCGCCGTATTCAGCTGTGTTAGAGATTGAATAACGCATACCTTCAAAACCGCTTTGATAGATAAGGTCAACTATAAGTTTCATTTCGTGAATGCACTCAAAATAAGCGTTTCTGGGGTCATAACCTGCTTCAACGAGTGTTTCAAAACCTGCCTGCATAAGTGCGCAAACACCGCCGCAAAGAACAGCCTGCTCACCAAAGAGGTCGGTTTCGGTCTCGGTGCGGAAGGTTGTTTCAAGCACACCTGCGCGTGCGCCGCCAATACCGAGTGCATAAGCAAGAGCAATTTCAAGTGCGTCGCCAGTTGCGTCCTGATGAACAGCTACGAGGCAGGGAACACCCTTACCTGCCTGATACTCACTGCGAACAGTGTGGCCGGGGCCTTTAGGAGCAATCATAACAACGTTAACATTCTTAGGCGGTTTGATACAACCAAAGTGAATGTTAAAGCCGTGCGCAAATGCAAGAGTTTTACCCTCTGTAAGGTTGGGTTCAATGCTTTCTTTGTAAAGCTTAGCCTGCTTTTCAT
>JAXJVR010000014.1:0-15471 GCA_036308405.1 Acutalibacteraceae bacterium | reverse complement strand
TTAGGGGGATAAAAAATGAAAAACTTTTTACGCGCTTTAAGTATCGTTCTTGCAATTACGATGATTTTAGGTATGTCTGCCTGCAAAAAGGTTTCGGGTAATGCTTCTTCCGAAATGGAGGTAGTATACAAAGATTATACCGATGTTGCCGATGAGGCCGAAAAATCAGATAATACCGACAGTGCCGACAACGCAAATACACAGCAATCAACCGAAAATAAAACATCAGACAATAAAACTTCAGGTAATCAAAAAACCGAAAGCGGAAAAGACAATAAAACAAACAACAATACAAGCACAACAACCGTTGACAATTCAAACAATGTTTCGGTAAATACAAATAAAAGCCAAATGCCCGATGTTACATTATGCGTTCGTGTTGCGAGCGATATTTACATTGTGGGCGGTGTTTGTTCCGCTAATACAGAGTATGTAAAGGTTGGCGGAACAGGCGTAAACAGCGTCAACATAACTCCAGCAAAGGGTGAAAACTCAGGTTATTTTATAGGTCAGGTATCAATAGATTATTCAACCGTTTTAGAAATACAGGGTAAAGAAAGCGGAAAGATTTATCCGATAAAATCAAAAAATCCGTAGGTTTAAATCTTTCACAGAGAAACTTGATGACAAACGGTGATTATATGCCGGTATTCGGCAGTGACAGCCGTATGCATTATTACAGCGCGATTTTAAGTTATACTATGTCAAATGTTGCAAATTCGGGTATAAAATCGGCTGCAAATCAAAACATAGGTGAAACGGTAGCAAATGCCGGTAATGTCGGAGCAGAGGTTATTTATCTTGTCGTTCCGTCATCTGCGGCGGTTTACCCCGAAACATTGCCGAGCGAATATACTGCGGCTTCGGGCGAAACCTTATATCAGGCATTTAATTCGGTTGCAGTTTCAAAAGGCGCAAAGGTTATATACCCGCTTGATGTTATGAAATCGCACAAAAATGACGGTGACGGATATAAGATTTACAGTCATACAGATTCGCATTGGACAACATACGGCGCTTATTGGGGCGTAAACGAGTTGATGAATTATGTTTCGTCAAAATATCCGTCTGCAAAACCGCGCTCGGTTGCCGAAATGGGATTTTATGTTACCGAACTTTACGGCGGTGACTCGCTGTTTTCTTTCGGTGACGGTTTGGGATTTGAAAACTTCAGCCGCGCCGACTCAAGCGGAGGCGCTACAAGTATTACAAAAATAAAAGAGCTTACAACGCTTTATTCACTTAAAATGCCTACCGATACTTTAAGTCAAATAACACGCAACAGAAAAAGCATTTATTTAACAAAAGCAAACGAGGGCGAAAGCACATTTGTTAACCCGAACGGCGCAGGTCTGCCTACCGCCGTAGTAGTGCGTGATTCTTTCGGCAGAACGGCATACGATATGGTTAATGACCGTTTTTCAAAAGTGCATTGGCTTGCAGAGGGTGATTACACAAGCGTAGCAAATGCCATATATGCAGACCAACCTAATTATGTTATTTATATAGTGTCGGAACGCAATTTGTTAAAAGTTATGCTGAATAACAAAGATATAAATTTATGCAAATAAAATATGAAAAGAAAATTTGATTTATTAACTTTGGTGTTATCTTCCGTTACGGTTGTATTCTTTACGGTGATGTTTTTTGTTTTACCCCATAAAGATTTTTCGCAAAAAGAAAACCGAACATTGTCGGGTGTGCCTTTCTTTACACTTGAAAAGTTAATTTCGGGTAAATATACATCTGATTTATCAGGGTATATAAACGACCAATTTCCATCGCGCGACAGTTTTGTTGCCGTAAAAGCCTACAGTGAGCTCGCACAGGGAAAGCTTGAAAATAACGGTATAATCTATGCGCAAAACGACACGCTCATAGCAAAGGACGAACTCACCGACAGTCTGCTTGACAGCAATCTATCCGCAGTAAAAGCTTTTGAAGATGCTGTCGGTATACCTGTGTATCTGTGTGTTTTACCGCGCTCGGTTGATGTGTTCAGTGAATATTTACCTGATACATACCCAACCGAAACAAATACAAATTTGTGGAACTCTTTTTATAAAAAATCACAGAAACTCGGTATTATAACACCCAATTTATACGAGCCGCTTTGTAAAGAAAATAATTACTACAAAACCGACCACCATTATAATTCTTACGGCGCATACCAAACCTATAAAATTTTGGCTGAAACTTTAAATTACAAGCCTGAAAAACTTGATTTTTTTAACGAAGAGGCAGTATCAACCGATTTTTGCGGCACATCTATGCGTGCGTCCGGATTTTATTTTGCGCCGCGCGACAGCATAACGCTGTTCAGGTATGACGGTGATGATTTATATAATATTATCGCCGACGGTAAAAAAATAACGCTTTACGATTTTTCAAAGCTTGAAACTACCGACAAGTATGCCGCGTTCCTCGGCGGAAATCACGCGCGCGTAGATATAACTTCAAACACCGAAAAGCCTAAAATGCTTTTAATACGCGACAGTTTTGCCGATTCATTAGCACCGTTTTTGGCTATTCATTACGATTTAACACTTATTGACCTGCGTTATTATACCGACAGCGTTCAACAACTTGTAATCGACGAAGAATTTGACTGCGTTGCAGTGCTTGAAAATATGTCGGAATTTGCTCAAAATAAAAATATTTCATATTTAAGGAGACCGCCTCAATGATAAAAAAATCAAAAGCATTATATATTTGCGCTTTGGGCATTTTAATTTTGCTTTTAAGCGCTTGCGGTAAACAAAAAGCATTTACGCCCGATGTTACTTGTAATGAAATTTTAACAGTTGCAAAAACCGCCGCAAAAAACGAGCCTGAAAATTTTACACTGTATTCTGAAACCGAACAGCAATTAGACGCCTTTACAATGTCACTTTGGGCAGACGGAACTTATGAAGAGTGTGAAGAATTTGGGCTTCTTGAAGATTATGCAATACTTTACAGCAGTGATAACACCACTTATGAAATAGCGATTTTAAAAGCAAAAAATGCTGAAGATACAGCAAAACTTGAAGATGTTTTAAAACGCAGAAAAGAAACTCTTTCGGTTGGCGATAAGGCTGAATATGACCCGAACTTTAAAACATTGCTAAACGATTCGCGCATTATTATCGAGGATAAATATGCTATACTTTTAATAACACAAGATAACGATTCAGCCACTAAGGCAATAGAAAATTTAAAACAGTAAACAAAAGGGAAGAATTACAAATTATGAGTAATTCTTCCCTTTTTTTGCGGTTGACATAATAAATGTCGAAATGTATAATATAAAATAGGAAAAAATCTGTTTGTGTAAAAAGCCGGTGAAAAGTAAAAATGCAAAAATTCAAAAAAATTCTATGCCTGTTTTTGTGCTTAAGTTTAACTCTTGGCTGTCTTGCGGGACTGACAGTAAGCGCAGGCGATGTCGCCTATGTGAAGGGAAACAATATAAATATAAGAAGCGAAGCTAACACAACATCAAAAGCTTTAGGGCAGATAACAAATGCGGATGTTGAAGTAATCGGAAAAGTAGAAGGCGCAAAAGTCGGAAGCACAACAATATGGTATAAAATAAGATATAACGGTGTAGAGGGCTATGTTTACGGTGACTATGTTTATGCGCATGACCCTTGGAACAGTCGCCGTAAATCAATAGTTCGCGGCGCACAAAAGTATGCTGACGGTTACATAAGCATAGGTCAAGATACATATTATTATAAAGATTTTAATGTTGTTAATCAAAAATGGTGGCATCAGTATGCAAGTGCATTATACGATGCCTGGACAAACGGAAAGATTTTGCGTAGAGCTTTTGAGGCTGAAAATTCTCAAATAGTAAATAAACAAGCTACGGTAGAGTTTAGAATTCCGGTATATAAAGAAATGCCAACTGATATTTGCCCGAAACCAAGTATGATTTCGGTGCCGGCAACGCCTGTTGAATCAGTTCCGGTAACCGATGTTGAGTTTGAAAAAACATTAGAAGGTTTTCCGGAAGATTATCGTAATTTGCTGCGAAAACTTCATATAACATATCCAAATTGGAGATTTATTGCAGACAATGTCAATGTAACATTTAATCAAGCGGTAGAGGCAGAATACGGCGTATCAGATGTAAAAAATACACGCAAGTGGGTAGAGTTTACATACGGCGGTAACGAATGGCGCGATATGCGCGCATACGATGCCGCGACAGATAGCTGGATAACGCTTGAAGGGCGTTGGACATACGCATCACGCGCGGCAATAGAGTTCTTTATGGACCCGCGCAATTCACTTGATGATGTTAATATTTTTGCTTTTGCAAAACAGTCATACGATACAACAAGTCAAACAAAAGAGGGTTTGAGAACTGTTGTAAAAGGAACTTTTTTAGAAAGCGGTTATGACGGCTATTCGGATGCTTATCTTGATGATATTATGGAGGCTGCTCGCTTAAGTAATGTGAGTCCTTATGTTTTAGCCGCGACCATAGTTGTAGAACAAGGTCGAAAAGGCACTTCCGATTTGATTTCAGGCACATATCCGGGATTTGAGGGATATTATAATTTCTTTAATTTTGGAGCCAGCGGAAGTAATGTAGTTGTAAGCGGCTTGACTTACGCAAAAAATGCAATGATATTAAAATATTTATATGATGACCCTGACGGTGTTATACCTACGCCTACACCCACACCCGAACCTGTAATACCAAAGGGTGATACAAATCAAGACGGAGCTATAAATGCTGTCGATTTGGCGGCTGTTAAAATGCATATTTTGGGTGTAAGAGCGCTTTCGGGCAATGCGGCAACAGCGGGCGATGTAAACGGTGACGGCGCTATAAATGCTGTCGATTTGGCGGCAATAAAAATGCATATTTTAGGTGTAAAAACCATAGGCTGATAAAGCAAAAATCAACAGAGGTGCAATATGAAAAAATCGTTAAAAACCATATTATCTTTTATTGTAATAATTATGCTTACGGTATCTGCGTTTGCATTTAATGTATCTGCGGCAAGCGCTACGGTAAGCGGCGCAGGCGAATATGAGGTCGGTAAATCTTTCAGCGTTACCGTAAACTTTAATGCCGATGCCACTCTTTATGCGGTAGAAGCTACCGTAAATTATAATTCAAGCGTTTTACGGCTCGACAGCGTTTCGGGCGCAGACTATAACGTCGGAAACGGCAGTGTAAAAATTGTTGATGACGGCTTTTCTGCCACAAAACCTTCAAAATCAAGTTCATACACATTGAAATTCACTGCTGTTGCGGCAGGCAATTCGCCTATATCTGCTTCGATTTTAGGCGGCGGTGAGGCAGAATCAAGAGCGTCGGCGTCGGCGGCTGTGTCGGTTGTTACACCTAAACCTTCGTCAAACGCAAATTTGGCATCGATTAAATTAAGCGCAGGCTCGCTTTCGCCGGCTTTTAATGCAAAAACTACAAATTACAGCGCAACAGTTAAATATAATGTTGATTCAATAACCGTTACGGGTGCCGTTGCAGACGGAGGCGCTACTTATGTGGGCGGCGGAACGTTCGCCTTAAATGTGGGCGACAACAGCCGTGTGCTTACCGTAACCGCGGCAGACGGAACAAAAAAGACATATACCGTCAACATTAAGCGTATGAGTGAAGAGGAAACCGCGCAGGCAGAGCAGGCCGCGCGCGATGCCAACCCTCTGCTTGTAGTTATAGACGGCGCCGACTATACAATAGCCAATAGTTTTGACGGCATTTGGGTGCCTGCGGGCTTTACTCAGGGAACAGCGTTGCGCAAAGATACCGAGATTGCCGTTTTAAACGATGACAACGGTGAGTATCAACTTTATTGGCTTGTTGACGCTTCGGGAGCAAACGGCGCGTTCTATACCCGTGACGAAAACGATAATTTTACTAAAATAAATTATATAAACGCAAACGGTAAGATGTATATAATCGAAGAACTTGAAATACCCGAAATTTTGCCTGACGGCTATGTTGTTTCAAAATACGATATTTCGGGCAATGAGGTTGACGCCATAGTTTATGAAGCCGAAGAGCTTAAAGACTTTTGCATATTGCGTTGTTATGCGGACGGCGCGCGCGATTATTACAGATATGACAGCGTGCAAGGCACTATGCAACGCGCCGCAGAGTTTGATTTAGCCGCAGCGAATGCGTTATCGACGCAGGAAGAAGAGCCTACCGGTCTTTTTGAACAGTTTAAAACTATGAATAAGACCGGCAAAATTATGCTTTTGACTATAGCTGTTATGGCTGTTTTGATTATCGTTGTAGCAGTTTTACTTATAGTAAAAATAGCAAGAAGAAACCGTTATGACGGTTTTGAAGCGAATGCAGGTATGCAGTCGGCTGACGATGAATTTATTTTAAACGATTTTGCGCAAGATATTAAATATGATGAGCAAATAAACGCGCAAGAAGCAGACAGCAAGTCACAGACCGAAGATAGCAGTTTATAAATTTTGCTTGACATTTTAAAAAAAATTCATAAAATGAATATTAGTGAAAGGGAGTAGTGGCAGTTTATCTGCGGCATAGTTCGTCATCACGAAGAAATTCCGGATTTTGCCCAAAACCAAAGGTTTTGCAACAAGACTTTTACCGTGTTTTATTGCGCGGTAAGGGTCTTGTTTTTTGTTTTTATAAAATATATAAATGAGGTGTTGTTATGAGTTTTTTATTTGACGGTTTTAAAGCTTTGACTTGGCAACAAGGCTTAATGTATGTTATCGGAGCAATTCTTATTTACCTTGCAATAGCAAAAAAATATGAGCCGTCGCTTTTGTTGCCTATGGGTTTCGGCGCAATATTGGTTAATCTGCCTTTTTCGGGAGTGCTCAATCAAGAAATTGCCGGCATAGGTGAGGTGACGGGCATTATTGAATGGCTTTATAATGTTGGAATTGAAGCGTCAGAGGCGATGCCGCTGTTGTTGTTTATAGGAATAGGCGCTATGATTGATTTTGGACCGTTGCTATCTAACCCAAAAATGTTCCTTTTCGGTGCAGCCGCACAGTTCGGCATCTTTTTTGTTATTCTGTTGGCTTCACCGTTTTTTGATTTAAAGGATGCGGCATCTATAGGTATTATCGGTGCGGCAGACGGACCGACGGCAATACTTGTATCCCGTGTTCTTAAATCGGAATACACAGGTCCTATTGCCGTGGCGGCATACTCATATATGGCACTGGTTCCTATAATTCAACCTGCGGCAATTAAACTTGTAACTACAAAAAAAGAACGCCAAATCAAAATGCCATATAACCCTAAAAATGTTTCTAAACTTCTAAAAATATTGTTTCCGATAATTGTTACTGTTGTAGCAGGTTTTGTTGCACCGGCATCGGTAGCGCTTGTAGGATTTTTGATGTTCGGTAACTTGTTGCGCGAATGCGGAGTATTAGGCTCGCTTTCCGAAACTGCTCAAAATGTGCTTGCGAACCTTATTACACTGCTGCTCGGTATTACTATTTCATTCAGTATGAAAGCCGATATGTTTGTCCGTTGGCAAACTTTGCTTATAATGGGTCTTGGACTTATAGCATTTGTTTTTGATTCTGTAGCGGGCGTTATGTTTGCTAAAATTTTAAATATTTTTTGCAAAAATAAGGTTAATCCAATGGTTGGCGCCGCCGGTATTTCGGCATTTCCTATGTCGGCAAGGGTTGTTCAAAAATTAGGTCTTGAAGCCGATAACCAAAATCATCTTCTTATGCATGCGGTAGGCGCTAATGTTTCGGGTCAAATAGCATCGGTGCTTGCAGGCGGTATGATTTTAAATCTTGTGCCGCAGTTATTATGATTCGGAGGTAATTTATATGAGCTTTGCAAATTTAATACAGGCTGTTGCGCCTGCAATCAAAATTATGTGGCAGGGTATGGCAGGGATTTTTGTTGTAATGTCGGCAATATCATTTATAGTTTTTTTGCTCACAAAAGTTATGAATAAAAAGTAAAAATTAAGACCGTTAGGATAAAAATATTAATCCTGACGGTCCTTTTTGATATTGTGTTTATACTTGATTTTTTTACTCGCAGATTTAATTTTTTCTTTCATATCGTGCAATTTTTGCAAAGTCTTTTTGTCATTAGGAAAAATAACTTTAAGCAAAAATATTGCTATAATTACGGTGATTATTTTTTCGGGTGTAAACGGTATCCACAACGCCGCAAGATAACTGCCCGAAATACCAATAAGCCATTGATTTTTAAACAGTATTCCAAGTCCCATTACAATATACGCCCAACCGTTTGTTATAAGCCAGGCAATTCCCAAGCATAAAAGCAGATGTGGGTTTAATATAAATTGAACCGCAGTTTTTATCCAATATTTTAATTTTTCTTTTAAGTTTTTCATAATTTTATCCGTAATTTTGTATTTGCCATATTTTAACATATAAAATATTAAAAGTAAACTATATAAATGTTGAATTTTTTCTTAAGAAGTTGTATAATTGCGATGTTTAAAAAGGAAGCAGGTGAAATTCCTGCACGAGCCCGTCGCCGTGAGGCACATTTTTAAGCTGTGTTTCTGCTCGCTGCCGCAAGCGAGGACAAGCCATTGAAGTTATAAACTTTGAGAAGGTGAAATACAGTCGCGCCGCAGTCGGAATATTTTTTAAACTATCCTTGTCGCGAGAGCCGACTTAAAGGAAAAACAAAATATTTTTTAGGAGAATGCAAATTATGAAAAAGACACAATTTACAAAATTGTTGTCAGCACTTGTTTGTATCGTGCTTATTGCGGCTATGGCACTTGGCACAGCAGGTTGTAATGACAACACAAAAGATACGGTTTCAACTGCGCAAACTTCATCTGCCCAAAACGGCGAAGTTAAGTTTAATTTTACCGTTGTTGACCCTCTCGGTGAAGAAAAAAGTTTTGAAATTACCACCGACAAGGCAACAGTCGGCGAAGCTCTTTTAGAAGAGGGACTTATCGCGGGCGAAGACGGACCTTACGGACTTTATGTTAAAACCGTAAACGGAACTACGCTTGATTACGATACCGACGGTATGTATTGGGCGTTTTATGCAGACGGCGAATATGCTACCGGCGGTGTTGACACTACCGATGTATCAGACGGCGGAAATTATGCTTTTAAGGCAGAAAAATGAAGCTTAAGTTAAAGGATATTATAATTCTGTCGCTTATGGGCGCGCTTATGGCGGCGTCCGATTTTGTGTTTGATTTTTTGCCTAATGTTCATCTTGTAGGCGTGTTTATTGTGGCAACTACGGTTGTTTATCGCAAATGGGCGTTGCTTTCGGTATATGTCTATGTTTTTATACAGGGACTTATAGGCGGTTTTGCTTTGTGGTGGATTCCGTATCTTTATATATGGGATTTTCTTTGGGGTGCGGTTATGCTGTTACCTAAAAATATACCCGAAAAAATAAAACCCATAATTTATATGAGCGTGTGTTCGCTCCACGGATTTTTATTCGGCATACTTTATGCGCCGAGTCAGGCACTTATGTTTGGTCTTGACTTTAAGGGCACTTTAGCTTGGATAGTTTCGGGACTGCCTTTTGACATTATACACGGAGTCAGCAATTTTTTATGCGGAATGTTAATATACCCAACGGTAAAAATTTTGCAAAGCGCCGACAAATACCTTAAAAACTGAAAAACCAACCCGATGAAAGTTTTGAAAACAAAAATTTCATCGGGTTGGTTGCTGTTTGGCACCGCTTGGGGGAATCGAACCCTCAACTAACCCTTAGGAGGGGTTTGTTATATCCATTTAACTAAAGCGGCATATTTAATTGCGCTTGTTAATTTTATCGTAATTTTTGTTTAAAGTCAATATAAACTTGCTTTTTAGTTTTACATTTGATATAATATTTTTTAAAGGAATTGGGGGTGACCGCTATTCGCGACTTGCTTCTGAAAATAAAAAGGACTTTTTTAAGTGAAAAATTTATAAAGTTTTGTGTTTTGGGTATTGTGAACACTTTTAACGACGCCCTCTTTTCTTGGATATATCACTTTGTTATACAGGAAAATGCCGCCGCTGTGCTCGGCTACTTTACGGCGCTTACCATCGCGTTCTTTTTGAACAGTTTTTTTGTATTCAAAAAGCCGATTTCGTTCGGCAGTTACATACGGTTCGGGCTTTCTTACATACCTAATTTTATAATTTATTTTTTAGTTACATTTTTAACCATAAACACATTGGGGTTACCGCAATTTTGGGGCACGGTGCTTGCCGCCGCAGCCGGCGGACCCATAACATTTGTTATTATAAAAATTTACGCTTTCGGTAAAAAATAATAATCTGTTTGTCAGATTTTGTTTTAAAATAATTTATAATTTATTATAAAAGGAGTTGCACACTATGAGCAAATCAAGATTTAAGGGAGAATACCCTGTAATCGGCATCAGACCTATCGTTGACGGCCGTCGCGGACCTATGCAGTTGCGTGAAAGCCTTGAAGATCAGGTAATGGCAATGGCAAATGCCGCAAAAAAACTTTTTGAAGAAAATCTTTACTATTCAAACGGCGAACCCGTAAAGGTTATAATCGCCGATACAAGCATCGGCCGTGTTCCCGAAGCTGCGGCTTGCGCTGACAAGTTTAAAAAAGCAGGCGTTGATATTACACTTTCTGTTACACCTTGCTGGTGCTACGGTTCGGAAACTATGGATATGGACCCCAATACAATAAAGGGCGTATGGGGCTTTAACGGCACAGAAAGACCGGGTGCTGTTTATTTGGCAGCCGTTCTTGCAGGTCACGCTCAAAAGGGACTTCCGGCATTCGGTATTTACGGTCACGAAGTTCAGGACAGAGACCAGGTTTCAGATATTCCCGAAGATGTAAAAGAAAAACTTTTGCGTTTCGGACGTGCGGCTGTGGCTGTTGCTACAATGCGCGGTAAGTCATATTTGCAAATCGGCTCACAGTGTATGGGTATAGCAGGTTCTATTATTGACCAAGACTTTATGGAAGCTTATCTCGGTATGCGCGTTGAGTCGGTTGACGAGGTTGAAATTCTTCGCCGTATGGAAGAGGGAATTTACAACGAAGAAGAGTATCAAAAGGCACTTGCTTGGACAAAGGAACATTGCAAAGAGGGCCGTGACGATAACCCCGAATCTGTTGAATTTTTGGGTGAAGACCGCCGTATTAAATTTACCCCCGAAGAAAAAGAAAAACAGTGGGAATTCACCGTTAAGATGTATTGCATAATCAAAGACCTTATGGGCGGCAACCAAAATCTTCCCGATGCTTTTGAGGAAGAAAAGGTCGGCCATAACGCTATTGCAGGCGGTTTCCAGGGTCAGCGTCAGTGGACAGACCACTGGCCGAACTGCGACTATCCCGAAGCATTCCTTTCGTCAACATTTGACTATGAGGGCGCTCGCGAGCCGTATACACTTGCTACCGAAAACGATGTTCTTAACGGTATAAGTATGTTGTTTATGCGTCTGCTTACACACCGCGCTCAAATTTTTGCCGATGTAAGAACATATTGGTCGGGCGACGCTGTTGAACGCGTAACCGGTTATAAGCTTGAGGGCAAGGCAAAAGAATCTGACGGTATTATCCACCTTCTTAATTCGGGCGCTGCTTGTCTTGACGCATGCGGCGAATGCACCGATGAAAACGGCAACGCTGTTATGAAAAAATGGTGGGAAGTTACCGATGAAGATATTAAGAAGATGACCGACGCTACCGTTTGGTGTGAGGCAGGATTTGACAACTTCCGCGGCGGCGGTTTCTCAAGCCATTACACCACACGCGCAGAAATGCCCTGCACTATGATTAGACTTAACCTTGTAAAAGGTCTGGGCCCTGTGCTTCAGATAGTTGAGGGTTGGACTGTTAAACTTCCTGACGAAGTATCCGATACTCTTATGGAAAGAACAAACCCGACCTGGCCTTGCACATGGTTTGCTCCCCGTTGCGACGGTAAAGAGGGCAGTCCGTTTAAGACCGCTTTTGAGGTTATGAATAACTGGGGCGCTAACCACGGCGCTATCAGCTACGGCCATATAGGCGCAGACTTAATCACAATGTGCTCAATGCTTCGTATACCCGTAAGTATGCACAATGTGCCCGAAAAAGACATCTTCCGTCCGTCAGCATGGAATGCTTTCGGTATGGATAAAGAGGGTCAAGATTATCGCGCTTGCGCAGCATACGGCCCGTTGTATAAAAAATATTGATTTTTATTGCTTTGAGTATGTAAAGCAAAAACAGAGTGTCGACCACTTATGTGGTCGGCACTTTTTGTGTGTTATTGTATAGTCTTGACAAAGCTTTTTACAAATGTTAATATTAAATTGATTTAATCTGCTAAAAATTTAAGAAGGGGAACCGATTATGACCCAAAATAAACTTATAAGCGTTTGTATAAACGCTTATAACAGCGAAAAATATATTGCCGAAACTTTAAAATCGGTATGTGAGCAAACATACAAAAATTTGCAGATAATTGTGATAGACGATGCTTCTACCGACTCAACCGCAGATGTTGTAAAAAGTATCAATGACACGCGGATAGAGCTTTATACACTTGAAAAGAACGGTCATATATCAAATGCCAACAATGAGTCTTACCGAAAAGTTCGCGGCGAGTATATGGTTCATTTAGATTCTGACGATATAATGCTGCCTGATTTAATTGAAAAAAGTGTTGATTTTCTTGAAAATAATGCTGAATACGGCGCAACATTTTGTCATCCTACGGTTATAGATGAAATCGGAAACAGTCTTAAAGGCACTATTTTTGATACTATTTTTAACACTAATGCTAAAACACAGGCGGATTTTATCAGGCTGTTCTTTGATGACTCAAATCATTTGTTACATTCCGGTTGCACTATGCGAAAAAGCGTTATAGACGATATAGGATTTCACAATTTGTCACTTTGCTATTTGCACGATTTTGACTATTGGACAAGGCTTGTTCTTAAATATCCGATTTATGTTTTTGACGATTTTTTAATTAAATACCGTGTTGATACCGCCGTAGGTTCTAATAACAGTCATATGGATGAGTTAAAAACATTGGCGCATAACAACGAATACGCGCGGGTTATCTATAATATGATAGATAATTGCCCCGACAAGCTTTTTTTAGAAGCGTTCGCTGATAGGTTGCTCTTGCAAGGAGAGCATACACACGAAGAAACCGAGCTTGAAAAAGCATTTTTGCTTAAAGACGGTTTAATGGTGTTGCCGAAAAACAAGATTTTATCTATTTTAAAACTTTCTGAACTTTTAAACGATAAAAAATATGTTGAGCTTGCAAGGGATAAATTCGGCTTTACTATAAGAGATTTTTACAAATTGCAGACAAGCGAAATTTTGCATAATCAGGCAAAATATGATGCTCAAAAGAACGAATATGATTGTAAATTATTACAAGAAAACGAAAAGTTTTTAACTCTGCAAAATGAATTTAATATAAAACAAAATGAGTTTAATCTTAAAGAAAACGAATTAAATTCACAACTGTCGCAGGCAAATCAAACCATTTCAGTTTTAAACGGCGAACTTAATCAACAAAACATTCAACTTGCAGAAGTTGTAAATCTTGCAAACGCGCGTCAGACAGAGATTGAAAATCTTAATTCAATTTTAAACTATAAGCAAAAGTTGCTTAACCGAACCGTTGAATACCGCGTTGCAAAACTGTTAAAAAAATGCGTCTCACTTTTGAAAAGAGTTAAACATTTTACAAGTTTGCGAGATAAAAACGGTAAAAAATACCGTAAAAGCGTTATGCTTTACGGATTCTTCGGTATGAATGTGGGCGATGACCTGTTTTTTGAAAAACTTATAACACGCTATCCAAACACTATGTTTTTGGTGTATTTTTCACAAAATTACCGACAGTTTTTTGAAAAATTCCCGAATGTTAAATTTTATGCTTACGAAGATACATTTGTTCAAAAAATAAACAGAATAGGCGCAAAGTTGAAAATTCGAGATACATTCGAGTGGCTTTTACTTAAGCGAAGCAGCGCAACGGTGCATATAGGCGGTTCGATTTATCAGCAGATATGCGATTGGCAAACCGACTATAAGGTTCGTATACGCCGCAAGCAAAAATTCAAACCGTTTTATTCAATTTCTTGTAATTTCGGTCCTCATAAAACAGACGAATATATCGAAATGTGGAAAAAACAATTCAGAAAATACAAGGACGTTTGTTTTAGGGATAAATATTCATATAATCTTTTTGAAGGTGTTAAGTCGGTAAGATATGCGCCTGATTTACTGTTTTCTTATAAAGCGGATACTAAAGTCCCCGAAATATCGGGCAGTGTTGCAATTTCGGTTTATGACCCGTTTGCGCCGCACCGTGAAACTCCCGAACAAATCAGCATAGATTACCGTGACACTATAGTCAAAACCGTTTGCGATTTAGCAAGCAACGGCAAAAAGGTAACGCTTTTGGGCTTTTGCACTTTTGAGGGCGACGGTAATTTTATAGACGATGTTTTAAATCGCTTGCCCGAAAATGTTCGCGGTGCCGTTGATGTAGTTAACTACTCTTTTGAAACCAAAGATAATATAATAAATTCTCTTTTGAGCGCCGAATACATTATAGGAACAAGATTACATTCTGTTATTTTGGGCTTTGTTTTCGGCAAAAAGGTTTTGCCTATTGCGTATAATCAAAAGATAAACTATATTTTAAGTGATATAGGTTATGACGGACCGATAGTTAAAATTGAAGAAATCAATAAATATAAAGAAAACGGTTTTAAAGAAATTTTACAGGATTTGAATCCGTTTGATGTAAGTGAATTTACAAATTCCGACAATTTGCAGTTTGCACGTTTAGATAAATTTTTAAAATAAATTTTACAAGGAGAAATATGATGCAAAAATTCAAAAAATTTTTATGTGTGTTTTTGTGCTTAAGTTTAATGCTTGGTTGTTTTATGGGGCTGACGGTAAGCGCAACTGAATATCCGCGTATGGGCGAGGTAAAAAATGCCAATAATAACGGAATAGCGCAAATATATTCACTGCCCGGAACTCCCGGACACGAAACAGAAGAAAATAAATATAAATCTAAAAAAATATGCGACCTTGTTGACGGCACCTCTGTAAAAGTTTTAGGCGAAGCGTTAGACGGTGACGGAGATAAGTGGTATAAGATACTGTATGGTGATAATTATACCAACGAGGGATATGCCTTCTCGATACACATTGTTTTTAAATATGCGTATGATGAGGCTTTCGAAAAAGAACTTCTTAATTTTCCCGAAAGTTACCGTGAAGCCTTGCGTGAATTACACGCTAAATACCCAAATTGGAAGTTTACGGCGCGAAACATTGATATTGATTTTAATGATGCGGTTGATTTGCAGTATAATCCGTCTTCGACAAGTTATATCGGCAATAAAAAATTGGTAGAACTTACATACGGCGGTAATGAATGGCGCGACGGCAGGGCGTTTGTTAACGGAAAATGGGACGAAAAATACCAGAATTGGACTTACGCTTCGCGC
>JAXJVR010000013.1:0-5198 GCA_036308405.1 Acutalibacteraceae bacterium | reverse complement strand
TTATATCATAAAATACGCACAAAACAATACCCAATACCAGCGAATATATAAGCGTTGCAAACTGATTGTTTAAATTTATCTCCCACATAAATTATCTGAAAATTCTGGATATAAATCCGCCCGAAGATTTGCCGTCGGACATATAAACCACAGCATGAATTTGCCCTTCTGCCGAAAGGTCGCCGGTTTCGGTATTAAAATTTGAAATATGTATTTCTTCACCCTTTACCGTCATTTTACCGAGAGCAGTATCAAGAAGTATTGTTTCATCATCAAAAGAAATGACATCTCGCACTCCCGATATATTTAATTTTTTTCTGCCTTCTATTATAACATTTTGATAAACAGCACTGTTTTCTTCCACAATAAAACACCTCAATAAAATATATTTATGAGGTGTTTTTGTTATTCTATAATTTTATAAAGCTGTGCGGCATCATCTTTGCGCACCGTTTCGCTGACGGCGGTAACAGCAACTTTTACATTTTTATTGCCGAAAGATATTTCGATAATATCATCTACCTTAACATCATAAGATGCACGCGCCACCTTGCCGTTAACGGTAATTCTGCCGGCGTCACACGCCTCGTTTGCTACGGTGCGTCGTTTAATGATACGTGACACCTTTAAATACTTATCAAGTCGCATAAATTTTTCCTTTTTTAAAACAAAATCTTTTAAAAACTACGAGCCGCCGAAAACGGCGGCTCATCTTTAAGTAAAAATAAATTACTTAATAGCGTCTTTGAAAGCCTTACCTGCTTTGAAAGCGGGAGCTTTAGAAGCTTCAATCTTAATTTTTGCGCCTGTAGCGGGGTTAACGCCTTCTCTTGCAGCACGCTCTTTAACTTCAAATGTGCCGAATCCTACGAGCTGAACCTTTTCGCCTGCTTTAAGAGTATCTACTACTGCATCGATTACTGCTGCAACTGCTTTTTCAGCATCTTTTTTAGAAATTTCTGCCTTTTCTGCAACTGCTGCTACTAATTCTGTTTTGTTCATTATTGAACCCTCCGATTTTTTATTTTTTCATTGTGCAATTACACAACATAATAGTTATGCGCTCAAAGTTTTTAAGCGTCTGTAGATATTTTAACATATCTTTCAAAAAAATCAACTGATTTTGATATAATTTATTAAAACTAATTAATTTTTTAATTGTAAATTGTTCAATTTACACAAATTTATCTTATTATTTTAAGGTTTGTCAACAAATTCAACAACTTTTCGCCTTTAGGTAAAGACAAAACATCATCAGGCTCAAAGGTGTTAAATATAATAAGCACTACAAAATAAACAACTGCGGCGACGGCAATTTCTATAATTGTGCCGAGTCCGCCCATATTGCTTAAATCTAAAATAACCGTAGACAAACCGCAGGCAAGCGCCGCAACAAACGGTTTAAACATAGTCTTGTAGAAATTAGGTTTAATGCCCGTATATTTTATAAGCGACAAAAGGTTTGCAGTAAATATAAACAGATAAGACACAAATGTGCCTATTGCGGCGCCCTTAATATTTATTGAAGGAATACCTACAAATATAAAGTTTACAACAACTTTAAGTCCTGCCCCGATAGCAACATTACGCAAAGAGATTTTTTCTTTACCGATAGCCTGCAACATACTGGTCATCGGTATGGCAAGTCCTGCAAAAAATGCGGCTAAACCGTAAATGCGCAACATTACACCGCCTATTTCAACCGAAGCTGTAGTATTATACATAAGCGACATTATTTCGGGTCCCAAAAAAGCAAAACCGAGACCTGCCGGCATTGCTATAAGCGCGGTAAGCTTCATACCCGACTCAATATTTCGCTTTATAAGCGGTTTATCCCTTTTGGTCCATGAAGTAGCCAATACCGGCAATGCGCTGACACCCAAAACGGATGTTATTGTAGGCACAAGATTATAAAGTGTAAACGCTTTACCGCGTATTCCGTAAAGAAATGTAGGAATTTCTGCATCCGTAAGAGCAGACAGACCGTTTTTAGCCTGAATAACATTGTAATCCGAAATGGAAGCCTTATACATTTCTCTTATAGTATCCGAGTGTTGATTCATCATATTGGTAAGTTGCCACTTAACCATAGATACATCTACCAAAGACGAAACGCTGTTAGCAAGCGACGCCACAACTACGGGAATAGCAATAGCAATAATAGTCTTTGCTATTGTTTTACTGCTTTCGGGTTCGGGAGCTGTTTGCAATTCGCTTTCAACTATTCCGTCACCCTTAAATTTATAACGCAAGGTTAAAAAAGTTGCCGCGGCGGCGCCACCCACCATTACACCGAACATTGCGCCGGCTGCGGCAAGCGCAACATCGTTGGTGATTTTCATTATTATATAAGCAAAACCGTATCCGAGTATCAGTTTGCCCAACGCCTCAATAACATCGCTGACGGCTGTAGGATACATATTGCGCAGTCCTTCGTAATAACCGCGATACGCCGACATTATACAGCAAAAGAACAATGACGGAGCTATCGCAAAAAGACTGTATACGGTCTTACCGGTAGCATCGGTAAAATGCACAAACGGATATATAAGTGCGAGCATAAGCAAAAATCCGCCGAGTCCTGTTACCATAAATATTCTTTTTGTAACTTTTAAAGACTTTCTTACATCGCGGTATTTTGCCTTTTGCATCTGCTCGGCAACCACGCGTGAAATTGCTATCGGCAAACCTGCCATAGAAAGCGAATATATAGGTGTAAACAACTGATATGCCGAATCAAAATATCCGAATCCCAAGTCGCCTATAAGGCGTGAAAGCGGTATTTTGAATATTGCGCCGATTATTTTAACAAGCGCGGTTGAACAAAGCAGTATAATCGCACCGTATTCAAAACTTTGCTGTTTTCTTTTCTTTTCTGCCATTACACTACCTCTTTTAAAACTTTGATAAAAATTTCAGAAAGAGTTTCACCCTCACCGATATTCATTGCCTTGTAACTTGAATATGCATCATCACCGGCATCATCTGACACACGGCGGACGCTTAAATACGGTATGTTAGCCATATTGCAGACCGACGCTACTGCGGCAGTTTCCATATCGCAGGTAGTAGCACCGAATGTTTCACGCAAAAAATCGCGGTCTGATGCATTGCATATAAAACGGTCACCGCAAACGGCAGTTCCGTGAACGGCCTCACCCAAAGCAGACTTTGCCTTGCTTAAAAGGATGGGGTCGGCATCATAAATATATTTTTGAGACGGTTTTTCGCAGGGCTTATAGCCTATTCCGGTTAAATCAAAATCGTGCTCTAAAAACTTATCGGGCAAAACAATTTCGCCGCGTTTTACACCGCTGATACCGCCCGAAAGTCCGAAATTAAGAATACAATTACAACCGATATCGCACAAGTGCATTGCGGCGGAAGCGGCGTTAACCTTGCCTATTCCGCTGTTTACACATATAACCGTGCTACCGCCCATTTCAAAACTAATTGCCTTATTGGCAAAATATTTATACTCTTTCGGTGCAAAAACCATAACCGACTCTGCAAAGGGCAAATACTCATCAAAGTCGGCTACAACAACGCCTATTTTTAAATTTTTCATAATTTACTGCTCTGACTCTTCTGACTCAATGATAACTTTTGCACCGCAACTATTGCAGAAAGTAGAATTTATATCTATATTAGCTCCGCAATTCGGGCATATTCTCTTGTTTTTTGAGTTCTGTATATCTTCGTTAAGGCGGTCAATTTCATCATTCTTTTCGCTGATTGCATCAACTAAATTTCTAACCTCGTCGGTTAAATCGGTTTGGTCTTTTACAAGTTCGTAATAGATTTTACCGAGGTCCGCAAAATCTTTTTCACGCTTTGATTTTAAAGCAGAAACATTATATTTTTGCTTCTCAACCGAAACTACCTCGCCTGTTTTTTTGCAGGCAACATCTAATACCTCTTTTGTTTTGTTAATAGCATTATCAAAAAATCCCATTGTGTATACCTCCTGATTCAATTTAAAATTACACAAGTAAATTTTATCACATATTCAACTATTTTTCAAGTTCACCGATAAATTCTCTTATAAGAGCATCTTGCGGAACAAGTTTACTATCTATTGCCTCAAAACGCTCCATTGCGTTTGCCGTTTTTATAAAATAGTCATAGCACGGCGTGTTTTTGTTTACGGTGCTTCGCATTTTGCAAAATTTTTCACGGTAAACACCAAGCTCATAAGGATGAAATGTTACAAGATGTATGTCGGCGGTGTTTTTAAAGCAGTATAAATATTTTTGCTCGCCGTCTATTACATTGTTCCAAAGATGAAGTGTTTCTGTAGCGGTAGCACCGCGAAAACGGTCATCACGCAAAACACGCCGAACAAGTCTTATTTGACGGCTTGAAAGCATTTGAACACCGTTTTCATCATCAACAGAACGGTTAACGCTTATATAAATTTTTAAAATATTCTTGCGCGGAACCAAATCGGTAATAAGCGGATTCATAGCGTGTAACCCTTCAACAATAACAGTGCCGTGACTGCCTATGTCAATGGATGTTGCATTTGGTATTCGCGACTGATTTTTAAAATCGTATTTAGGCAGACTTGCTTTACCTGTCTTAATTATTTTTGAAAAACACTCTTTAATAAGCGAAATATCAAGCGCGTTTACCGATTCTATATCGTGGTTGCCGTCAGGCAATAGCGGCAATGAAGCGCCCGGAAGATAAAAATCGTCAAGTGATACCACAGCTGTCGTTTCATTTAAAGCCTCAAGTTTTTCTTTTAAAATATGTGCGGTTGTAGTTTTGCCCGAACCCGAAGGACCTGCTATTGCAATAATTATGAGGTCGTCGTCTTTTTCTATTCTTTGGGCAATTTCGGTGATGTTTTTTATATATTCTTCATTACACTCTTTAATAAAAGCCTGCGGATTATTTTTTGCCGCATAGTTTATTTCATTTAAAGTATTTATCATAAAATTCACCTATTTCGTGTTTGCGGTTCATAAGTTCATCAAAACCGCTTATATATTCATACGGATATTTAAAATTGAATATTCTCTTTATTGTTTTGCTTGCAGTATCCTTTAGTTTTGTTACTGCCGATGCACCGCAGGCTAATATGGTGTGGGTTTCATCCATAATGTAAACATTATAAAGTCCTTCACAGCCACTCTTTGAATAACCGACATTTTCAAGATTGCCGACAGTTTTGCTTTGTCTATACATATAAT
>JAXJVR010000012.1:0-1760 GCA_036308405.1 Acutalibacteraceae bacterium | reverse complement strand
TACCGCGCTTGTGTATGTGGCTACAACACTTATACAAATACCCATTCCGGCTACGGGCGGTTACATAAATTTAGGTGACTGTTTTGTTGTTTTGGGCGCATTTTTATTGGGTCCCGTTTACGGCGCTGTTGCAGGCGGTCTCGGCTCGGCGCTTGCCGACCTATTAAGCGGCTACACACAGTATGCACTCGGCACATTCATTATCAAAGCCGGTATGGCTGTTGTTGCGGCGCTTATATTCAAAGCATTAAGGTCAAAAATTAAAATCAGTTCACCTATCGGTGCTGTTTGCGCCGAAATCGTGATGGTTTTGGGTTATTTTGTTTATGAAAGCATTTTCTTGGGTTACGGTCTCGGTGCCGCAGGCGCTATTGTAGGCAACTGCATCCAAGCAGTAGCAGGCGCTGTATCAAGCGTTTTACTTTATCAGGCTTTGTATGCTGTCCCCGCAATCAAAAAATTTGCTTTTTAATTTTTAAAAAATAAATCAGGTGAAAAATATGCTTAATTCAATAACCGAGCAGGCAAAAACAGCAATAACCGAACTTATAGAGGTTTCGGGTATTAAATCGGGCGAACTGCTTGTTATAGGATGTTCTTCAAGCGAAGTCGCAGGCGGAGTAATAGGCAAAAACTCAAGTCTCGAGGCGGCGCAGGCTGTGTTTAACGGTATTTATCCGATTTTAAAAGAAAAAAACATTTACATTGCGGCGCAGTGTTGCGAACACCTTAACCGCGCTCTTATTATAGAAAAAGAGGCCGCAGATAAATTCGGCTATGAAATCGTAAATGTTTGCCCCAAGCCAAAGGCAGGCGGTTCATTTGCCACTACCGTTTGGCAAAATATGGCTCACCCCGTAGCCGTAGAACACATAAAGGCGGCAGCGGGACTTGACATAGGTAACACCCTTATAGGTATGCACTTAAAAGAGGTTGCCGTTCCGGTTAGGCTGTCGATTTCAAAAATCGGTGAAGCGCCTATTGTGTGCGCAAGAACAAGGCCTAAATTCATAGGCGGAGAACGGGCAAATTACTGTGATGATTTAAAATAAGCGTAATACAAATCTTTTATTATCAAATACAAATGCCACTGCTGTTTGTTTAAACAGCAGTGGCATTTTGTTATAGCAATACACAATCAGAATGCGCCTAAATACAAACCCCTGTGTTAAAAGGAGCGTGTAAAAATTTTATTTATTACTTCTCATCGGCGTTTATATATATTTCTTCACAAGCTTTTTGTGCGTCTATAAGGGTATTTAATGCTTTTTCTACATTATCAAGCAAAGTTAAATACATTTCTTTATAATCGGGCATAAAGAAATCTCCTTTCAAAATATTTTCATAAGCCGGCAATATGTATAAAATAAAAAAGTGCGCAGCCGAAGCCACGCACCGAAAAACGCGTAACTCCGCTTGCGCCACACAAGTTATTTTTAGTCTCAAAACAGATTTCAAAATAAGGAGTAGCGTTTTTACCGAGGTAAAAACACCTGTGTTGAGACTATTAAATTGATTGTTGTTAAAGTAAAAACATTAACTTATGTGGCACGATTATATTAACATAAATCAAAACCACCGTCAAGTCGTTCGACAAAAGATTACAAAATAAATTTTACGCTGAATTTCGACAATTTTTTTAAAAACGCATTTATACAAAGCGTTTTTAAGACTCCTCGTGACACGGTCACTCGGAATGACGTTTGCTTTTTTGTCGCTATAATAGGTCATTGCGAGTGGGCATCATCCCCTACAAAGAT
>JAXJVR010000011.1:0-33223 GCA_036308405.1 Acutalibacteraceae bacterium | reverse complement strand
GACCGCGGCGGTGACAGCACTTCCGATATAAAATTCAGAGACTGTAAGGCTGTTGCAATTTACGGCGGAGCAGGCTTTAGCGGAACACCGAAGGTTGTAAACCTCGACGCTTCGGGCAATTTGGAACTTAAACTTAAATACGGTGAAGGTGTATTTGTAATTCCGTTAGCGTAAAAATATATTAAATAAAAAAAGAGCACCTGCAAAATCGACATTTGATTTTGCAGGTGCTTTAATATTTTTTGCTTAAATGCGTTCTTTAATTTCGGTTGTAATTTTTTCAACAAACTCGTCAAGCGGCATAGTAACTGTTTGGTCGGTATCGCGGTTGCGGATTGAAATTACATTGTTTTCAATCTCTTTTGCACCTATGATAATCATATGCGGAATGCGGTTGACCTGACGCGCTTCACGAATTTTGTAACCGATTTTTTCGTTGCGGTTGTCTAATTCGCATCTGACGCCGTTTTGGCGAAGAACATTATAAACATTTTCGGCATAAGCGGTGTCTGTGCCCGGCAATGTCATAACAACGGCTTGTGTGGGTGCCAACCATGTCGGGAACTTGCCTGCATAATGCTCGGTTATAATGCCGATAAAGCGTTCTATTGAGCCGTAGCAAACGCGGTGAATCATAATCGGACGCTGCTTTTCGCCGTTTTCATCAATATAGGTAAGGTCAAAGTTTTGAGGCATCTGGAAATCAAGCTGAATTGTTCCGCATTGCCATGTTCTGCCTAAACTGTCACGCAGATGAAAGTCAATTTTAGGTCCGTAGAAAGCGCCGTCACCCTCGTTTACTATATAGTCAAGTCCGATTTTGTTAAGCGCAGATATAAGACCGTTTGTTGCGGCTTCCCAATCTTCATCACTGCCCATACTGTCTTCGGGGCGGGTAGAAAGTTCAACAAAATATTCAAAGCCGAATTTTGTATAAACCTTGTTTATCAAATCAACAACGCCTATAATTTCATCGGTTATTTGGTCACGGGTCATAAAGATGTGTGCATCGTCTTGCGTAAAGCAACGAACTCTGAACAAGCCGTGCAATGCGCCCTTAAGCTCGTGACGGTGAACTATACCGAGTTCGCCCATACGGATAGGCAATTCACGGTAACTATGCGGACGGTTTTGGTAAACCATAACACCGCCGGGGCAGTTCATGGGTTTAACACAGCAGGTTTCATCATCAATAGTTGTTGAATACATATTGTCTTTATAATGGTCCCAGTGACCGCTTGTTTCCCAAAGTTTGCGGTTCATAATAAGCGGTGTAGAAACCTCAACATAGCCTGCTTCTGCGTGAATTTCGCGCCAATAGTCTATGAGCGCGTTTTTAAGTTGCATACCGCGCGGTAAAAAGAAGGGGAAACCGGTTGCTTCTTCACGGAACATAAACAGTTCCATCTCTTTGCCGATTTTGCGGTGGTCACGGCGTTCTGCCTCCTCAAGAAGTTTTAGGTGTTCATCAAGTTCTTCTTGAGTGCGGAACGCAATACCGTATATACGGGTGAGCATTTTGTTGTCTTTGTCGTTTTTCCAATAAGCGCCCGACTGACCGGTTATTTTAAAGGCTTTAAGTGCTTTTGTGTAGCAAAGGTGAGGACCTGTGCACATATCAACATATTCGCCCTGCTTATAAAAACTTATTTTAGCATCGGGGTCAAGGTCGCCTATATGCTCAACCTTGTATTTTTCACCGCGTTCCTGCATATGCGCAATAGCCTCTTCACGCGGTAAAATATACGGCTTTATAGGCAAATTTTCTTTAACTATTTTGCGCATTTCTTTTTCGATAGCCTCAAGGTCTTCATCGGTAAGCTTGGTATCGCCTAAATCAATGTCGTAATAAAAACCTTTTTCGGTAGCGGGGCCGTAGCCGAAATCTGCGTGTGGGTAAAGGCGTTTTACGGCTTGCGCCATAATATGCGCCGCAGTGTGACGCAAAACCTCAAGCTCTTGCGACTGTTCGGCTTCTGCGACTGTGCCGTCATTGTAAATGATTTTCATAGAATTTATCCTCGTTTCTAATGATTTTAAAAAATAAAAAACTTCGCCCGCTGTAAAAACAGGGACGAAGTTTTATGTTTTGTTACTCCGTGGTTCCACCCACATTCCGTGTTTAAAACACGGCACTTTTAACGCTTTAACGCAGCGACTACGGCTGCGGTTGTTACCCCGCAACGCTCAAAGACGGTTTTCACCAAAACGCGCCTTGTGTTCATTTCAGCCTATGTGAACACTCTCTGAAAAGGCGTAAAGTAAAGGTTACTTTTCTTATCAACGCTTTAAATATTTACAGCATTATTTTACTATCTTAAAAGCGTTTTGTCAAGCCTTATTCTGCGTTTGCCTGCGTTTTAATATTGAGCACAATCTTTTTGTAAGCGGCAGATGTTATTCTGCCCATTTGAATGTCATCAACACTGTATTGATACTGTGTTTCGTTAACTTTGTAAAATTTAACCGATGCGACGGCACCGTCATTAAATGTAAAGGTAATCGAACCTTCCGGTTGTCTCGATACATTTTCAACAGTAAAATCACTGCACTGGGTGCTTACAAAATCGGCATAAAAAGTCTGAAAAGCGGGTGCGTCGATTTGTGTGCCGTTTGCTGAAACAGTGTAGGTTTTGTTTGAGTCATCATCTTCGGTATATGAAATATCAAATTTAATCTTTTCACCGTTGTCATCAAGTTCAAGCACAGCAACATCGTTTATAGAATACATAAACGGCATCTTGTTGTAATAATCTTCTGTCGAAAGTGACAAAAACGCAAAAGAGCTTGAAGTTATTTTTCTAATCATTGTGGCTCCGTCATAAATTACTGCGCAGTATCCGCTTTCTACATTGGATATTTTAAAGGTTTTACTTTCACCGTTGATTGTCATAGTTACAACAGCATCCGGGTTATCAAGACCGAACTCTTTAAGTGTTTGGTCATTTATGTCAAACGCATAGTTGCCCGAAACGTTAATTTCACTTGAAAACAGGTTTACCAAAGATGATAAACTATCGGAATTTGCATACCGTTTCATAGGAGTAGTGATAAGATACGGTATAACTTCAGCCGAAGCATTGTCTTGTTTGTTGTTTTCAATAGTAATTGTTTCGGGATAAAGTTTACCCGAAAGCGTCAGCGAATCAAAGTAAGCATAAGAACCGTCTTCGGTTTCGTTGGCAGAGGTATCGGTATTAAATACCGTAGCAGGAATCGAAGATTTATCCGAAAGGTCTAAAAGTTCAAACTCAAAAGCCGAGAATTCGCTTGAAGCTACAACATAAATCTTGTCAGAACCCTCAAGCATAAAATATGAACCTAAACCGTCGGGTGACTCGTCGCCTATCAAAAATGCAAAAGAACCGTTGGTGTCATCCTCTACGCTTACTTTAACGGTTGGGTTGTCAAAACCGCAATCCGAAGCAGTTTTTGTGGTAATTTCACGCGTTGCGGTAACACTTGCCGCAGATGAAATTATTGAGGTCATTGTGTTAGAACTTAATTTTGAAATATCTACACCCTCAACGCACCAATAGTCAGTGGTCTCTTCTTCGCCGTCTTCGTTTGTTGCGGTGATTTGCTGTGTTACAAAATTAAAACTGCCGTTTGAGTTGGTTACGGTAACGGTTTTAAATGTTGAAGAATCTTTATCTAATACCGAAATATCTTCAAAAACGCTGCTTACTGCTTCGTCATCTTCAAGTTCGGGAATAAGCTTAACAATGCCTATTGTTCCGCATATAAGCACCGCTACGGCAACGCAAGCCGAAATAATGGCGGTAAGCCTTTTTTTGTTGGGGTTTTTAGGCGCTTTGTCATTATGTTCTAACGGCGCCGAAAAAACAGTGCTTTCTTCTTCGTCGGACTGTTCTGTTACATTTTCCGGCTCGCCGACATTGCTGTCAGCGGCGGTTTTTTGTTCTTCGGTATTTTTATCGAAAAAATCACTCATCGTGCGTTTCTTCTCCTTACATAAATTACAATACCCACTGCAATTACAGCTATAGGCAATACAAACATAAATATGATGTTTACGGCTTTACTGCTGCCTGCTGTAACCGATGAAGCAAAGCTTTCGTTTTCGATAACTTTTGATGTAAAGGTCATTGATGTGTCTCCTACATGCGAAGCGCGGTCGGTGCAAGCCATAACTATGTCTTGGTTGCAAAGCTCACTGTAAGAAGCCCAGGTTGACTGAACATACTCGACACTTGAAAATGCCATAACGTAACTTGTAAGCAGGTTGTTGTCACTGTCGTAATCACTTTCAACCGACTGAATAACGCTGTCAAACTGCTTTGTATCGTCTTCTGTGTAATCCGACCAGTCTGACGATGCGCCCACAGGTGCTATAACGGCAGAGTCAAGCGTTTGCATTAAAGCGGTGGCTTTGCGTGTCGTAGATGCCGGTTCGCATACATTCATAGGCACATTAAAGTCTGCAATAGCGTAGGTGAGGGTTGCTGTTATATCGTCATCTTCAACTTCGGCAGGATAAATACCTATTGAAGACGGTTTACCTGTGATGTGGTTTGAACTGTTGGTTTCAAATAAAAGACCTTCGCCTACAGAAATGCCCCATTGCGCTAAAAAGTCATATAAATTAGGCATAGCAGGGCAGGACGCGTCCGCAAAGAATATTAAACCTTTGCCGAGTTTTCCGCCGTTGTCCAAAAATTCGGATATAACATCAAGTTCACTACCGATAAAATCAACGGTAGGAGCCGCTATTATAACAGCGTCATAATCGCTTGAGATTGATGTGATAAGTTGGTCGGAAATTTCGGTTATGTCATAGTTGTTAGCGGTAAGAAGCTCTTGATAAGCCGAAGTATATGCGTTTTCACTGTGACCCGAAAGCACGGCAACCTTTTTGGTATCTGCACTTGTAACATAGGAAATAGCGCTTGTAAGAGCCGACTCAATTCTGTTTGAATTAAGTGTGTAAGATGAGTAGTATGAATAACTCGAACTTGAACTTTCGGAAGTAGAGTAAATATCGTTAAAAGTCAAGTGCTTTACGCGTTCGTTGCCGCTGACGGTGCTTGTTACCAAAATATCGCCGTATGCAAGCGCATAAGCCGAATAAGAGGTGGTAATAGCCGTAAATTCGGTTGATTGCGGGTCTACATACTTAATTTTTAAGTTATCGTTATATTCGGCATATTTTGAAATAAGTGTTATTGTCTGTTCAAAATACTCAAGGTCTGAAGCCGAGTTTATTTCAACACCGTAGTAGTTAGGCGCATAGTAAGACATATAATTTGCGTAATCGTCTTTTGTGGCGCAAACGGTTATGTTAACTTCGCCTTCAATGCCTTTGATGTATTCAATGTTTTCTTCACTTATCGAGTTCTTTTTGTCGGTTGTCATATCAAACTCAAGGTGGAAACGGTTTGCAAGAGCCGGCATAAGCCACCAGTTAAGAATGATAAGGCACGCAAGAACTACAGCGGTAATAGCAAGCGAATAACCGCCTCTTTTTAAAAGCGCATCGTTTTTGATTTTACCGCTTTTAAACTTTTTAAAGAAACAGCCTACAGACTTTAAAGCCTTTTTAAAAGCGTTTTCTTTCTTTTCTTCCTCTAACACAGCGGCAGAGGTTTCAATTATTTCGGAATTTTCATTTTTTTGATTTTTCATAATTTTACCTCCAAATTTATGACCATCTGCGTTTTTCGAGTGAACGCTCGGTTAAGAATATAAACGCCGCCGCTATACTTACAAAGTAAACAATGTCTTTAATTGCAAAAGCCTGATTGCCAAAGCTTTCAAGAACGTTTAAAAAGTCCATTCCGTTAAGTATATATACAAAAGCGTTTACAATCCAAGCCCAAATTTTCTGATACCAAGCGGTAGCCGACGGGGTTTCTATCATCTGGGCAAAACTGCCTGAGAACATAATAAACAAATTTACAATAAGTGCAAACACGCTTGAAATTATCGGACTTTCGGTAAGTGAAGAAACAAACATACCTACGGCAATAAGCGCCGCGCCGAAAAGCATTACACCGACAAGCGCATATAAGTAATAGAACACATTAACCGAAACATAAGCCGAAACGATTATTTCATAAATAATTGTCGGTAAAAAGCCGAGTGCGTAAAGCGCTAGCGCGGCAAAAAACTTGCCTAAAACTATGTTTATAAGCTTGACCGGCGCTGTAAGCAGAACTTGGTCGGTTTTTTGACGGCGCTCATCGCTGAAAAGTCGCATCGTCATAAACGGGATAACAAAAAGCACTATTTGAGCAAGACCGATTACGGTATATTCAACATAAGGCGCGCCCGAGCTGTAGTAGTTTGAGAACATATATCCCAAAAAGAAATAAAACAGCGCAAGAATTATGTATCCCAAAGGATTTGTAAAATAAGATTTGAACTCGCGTTTAAAAACAGCCAACATTATTGCTCGCCCTCCTTAACTTCCGGATTTTCGGATATTTCTTCTATAACAACGCCCGCGTCTTCGTCTTGAGCGTCATCATCCGCGGCGGCAACATCATTGATGCCGAGCATCTTTCGAGCTTCTTCGTTGCTTGTTGCCTGTGTAAGTTTAAGGAATATCTGTTCAAGGGTAAGTCTGCTGCTTGTAAGTGAAAGCAACTGCTTTTTGCGTTCGGCAATTCTGCCTGAAACTGCGGCGCGAACATCGGCGCCGTCTTCGGGCACAATTTCAAAATCGTATGCGCCGTTTTCTTTTTTACCGAGCGATGTAACCGATTTTACACCCTTAACGGTTTTGAGCGCATTAAGCATATCGGTTTCATCGCATATAACACGCGCGGTCAGCGAAAATTCGGTTGAAAGTTTGTCAGAAAGATTTTCTTGCTTATCGTCGGCAATTATTTCACCGTAGTTGATGATTATAATGCGGTCACACACAGCCTGAATTTCGGAAAGAATGTGCGAAGACAAGATAATTGTGTGATTTTTGCCGAGCTTGCTTATAAGATTTCTTATCTCAATAATCTGCTGTGGGTCAAGACCTACCGTCGGCTCGTCAAGAATAAGCACATCGGGGTTGCCTATAAGCGCTTGAGCAAAGCCTACGCGTTGACGGTAACCTTTTGAAAGATTTTTGATAAGGCGGTTTTGCACATTGTCTATGTTAACAAGGCGCATAATCTCATCAATGTGGGGACCTTTCGGGAATTTAACTTTTTTAAGGTCGTATACAAAGTTAAGATATTCTCTTACCTTCATATCGGTGTAAAGCGGGGGAAGTTCAGGCAGATAGCCTATACGGCGTTTTGCCTCTTCGGGATTTTCGGCAATATCAAAACCGTCTACGGTGACTTTGCCTTGGGTCAGCGAAAGGTAACCTGTAAGAATGTTCATTATAGTAGATTTACCTGCGCCGTTGGGGCCCAAAAAACCTACGACTTCGCCCTTTTGAATTGAAAAATTAACATTTTTAACCGCAAGGTATGAGCCGTATCTTTTGCTGAGTCCGGTGACTTCAATCATTATTACTACTCCTTTGTAATAAATTTTTTCAACCTATCTTATCAAACAAATTTATAAAATTTGTAAATAAAATGTTAAAATGGTTGTAGAGCATTATACAACTTATACATTATACAATATAGAATATCAATATTCAAGAGTAATTTTATGTATTTAAGGCGTATAAAAAGGGTAAAAACAAGGCATAACGGATTTCCGTTATGCCTTGTCAATAATAAAAACTTACGCCCATTTAAAATTGTCTGTTCCGGCGCCTAATTCAAAATGATATTTTACAATTCCCAAATCTACTTTTGAATAAAATCCGCCGAGCGATTTTGCCGTAACGGTTGAGCCGTTTAATTCAAAATAAAATTTTTGCTGATTCATAGCAGTCGGTGCAAGAAGCGCCGCCTCTACGCCGTTTTTAAACCATTCGGGCATATCGCCGTCGGCAGAAGCAACATCACTTAAAGACTTTGAATTATGCGCAACGCCCTGTGTTTCGCCGTAGCCTATAGCAATTACAACACCCAATTTTTCATTATCGTTAATATTGCAGTTTTTCTTTACGACGCCTTTTGAAACCGTCATAGCTACCCAACACGAGTTAAGTCCGAGCGCTTGCGCTTTAAGAACTAGCCTTTCACCGTAATAACCGATTTTTTGGTCTAAATCATCTGACTTTTCGCCAATCAAGGCTATATAATTTTGAACTCCGCTGAACTTGCCGTAGTGTGCCAAAAAACCGTCAAAGGCGTGGGGTTCGTTTGTTACAAGCTGAATGTTAAGTCCGCCTTCGCTGTTGCAGGCAACAATTTCGGCTTGCAACGCGTCAAGTATTTCGGCGTCTATTTTTTGGTTCTTAAATGAGCGCACACTGTGACGCTGGTTCATAGCTGTTAATATATCCATTAAAAATCCACCCTTCGATTTTTTAAAATAATTGTATCACAAAATAATTGAAATTTAAAGTTGCCACCATCAAATTTTTTCATTTTCTTTTTCGAGTTTTTTAAACAACCTTGCAAGAACTATTATTGCGGCGGTTGCCAAAAGTATCTCGGCTGCAAACTGCGCGTATGCAAGTCCGTAAAGCGGGAAAAGTTTGTTTAAGATAACAAGAGCAGGTATTTCTAAAACAATTTTGCGTAAAATTGCAAATGCAAGCGCATTTTTGCCCAGTCCGCATGACTGAAATACTCCCACGCCCAAAAAGTCTATGCACAAAAACGGCAGTCCCAAACAAAGTCCGCGTAGAAACCGTGTGCCGTATGCTACAACATCGGCATTTTTGATAAACATAGTTGTAAGTGACGGCGCAAATATAAAGTAAAGCACAGACATACTTGTTATAAAAATAACACTTAACTTTGCCGAAAAGGTTACGGTCTTTTTCATACGGTCGGTGTTTTTAGACGCGTAGTTATAGCCTATAAGCGGCATTATACCCTGTGAAAAGCCGAGCGCTATATACATAGGCACCATATTTATTTTTTGGGCTATGCCCATAGCGGCTACAGCATCCGAGCCGAAAGACGATGTAAAGTTGTTAAGCACCGTCATACCCGTTACATTTAAAAGGTTTTGAATTGCGGCAGGTATGCCTACAATGCAAACACCCGAAACTATTGCTTTGTTAAATTTAAGCTTTTTGGGATTTATGCAAACATAGGTCTTTTGGCGTTTTACAAACAAAAAGATAAAGAAGTAAATGCAGGCTACGCAGTTTGAAATAAATGTTGCAAGTCCGGCTCCTGCGGCGCCCATATTTAAAAAGTCGGGCAATATGAATAAGGGGTCAAGCAGTATGTTTAAAAGGCAACCGCTCATAGTGCCTATGCCTGCGTTAAGTGATGAACCTTCGGAACGCACAAGATATGCCAAAACAACATTTAAAATCGAAGGCACAGCGCCGAAAGACACCGTCCATTTAAGATATTCGGCAGTTGCCGCAACTGTGGTGCTGTTTGCGCCTAAAATTTTAAGCAACGGTGCGCTTAATACGGTGTAAAAGACCGATAAAAGCAACGCGCAAAACAAAGAGCAATAAAACCCGAAAGCAGAACTGCGGTAAACCGTTTCATAATCTTTTTTGCCGAGCGCTCTGCTCATCATACTTGAGGCGCCCACACCGAACAAATTGTTGACAGCGTTAAAAGCAAGAAGCACGGGAGCGGCTAATGTAACTGCGGCGTTTTGCACCGGACTGTTAAGCATACCCACAAAATATGTATCGGCAAGATTGTATATAACCATTACAAGCGAGCTTATAACGGTAGGAACGGCAAGCGTTATTACCGCTTTTGATATTTTTGTCTGTTCAAAAAGTTGTGTTTTTTGAGTGTCTTCCATAATAATTAAATATCTCCTCATAATCGGCAAAAACCGCAATTATATTTATTGTATCACAAAACAAACCGCCGTTGTTAACAAAATAAAAACTTTATCGGTATTTTAAATATTCCGTAAACTTTTTAACCGCAAGCGAAGCGGTTTTTGTGCTTCTTACGGCAAAGGCTATATTTCTGTAAGCCGGAACATCAAGCTCTTTTGCAACGATTTTATACGGCACTCTTTTAAGTATAAGTTCGGGTAAAATGCTTATGCCCAAACCGCTTTCTACCATAGACATAACGGCGTAATCGTCCCATGTGGTAAAACGCACCTGCGGCTTTAAACCAAAGCGTTCAAAAATTTCGGAAATCTCGGCTTTTGCGCCTTTTTCAAGCAACAAAAACGGCTCGTCACACAGTGCTTTTACAGGAAATTTTTCGGCATCGGCAAGTGGATGGTTTTCGGGTATGATTGCCATAAGCCTATCCTGCTGTAAAAAAATCGTTTCAAATTCGGTGTGTGTCGGCAAACGCAAAAAACCGCAGTCGACGCGCCCTGAAGCAATCCACTCTTCTATTTCTGTGTAATCACCAAGCAACAGCTCGTAATCTATTTTAGGGTAATCTTTTTGAAATTCTTTTATTATATTAGGTAACCAATGGGTTGCTACGCTCGAAAAAGTGCCTATGCGAATAAGTCCCGACTGCAAACCGTTTATTTCTTCCGATTTTGTTTGCAGTTCTTCAAAATCGGCGACAAGATTTTTGGCATAGGGCAAAAGCTTTGTGCCGTCGCTTGTAAGTTTTACGCCGCCGATGCCGCGTTCAAGCAGGGTGATATTCCACTCTTTTTCAAGGTCGTTTATCATTCGGCTTACGCTTGACTGCGAATAATTAAGAATTTCTGCCGCTTTTGTAAAACTGCCGTATTCCGCCGTTTTTACAAAGGCGAGATATTTTTGTAAATTCATATCCATTTAATCATCTGCTTTTCAAATGTTATTTATTTGATTTATTCGCTTTTCAAATACATAACCCGATGATACAATAAAATAGCAAAAAAATCAATATGAGAGGCTTTGTTTAATGAAAAAAGATTATCTAAAATACATTTTTTCGCTGTTGCTTTTCGGCTCTAACGGAATTGTGGCAAGTTTTATAAAACTAAACAGTTACGAAATCGTATTTTGCAGAACTCTTACGGGCGGTTTGCTGTTACTTTTGATTTTTCTTTTAAGCCGAGGCAAATTCACATTTTACAAACACAAAAAAGATTTTGCTTTTCTTGCAATTTCGGGTGTTTCTATGGGGGCAAGCTGGATGTTTTTATACGAGGCTTATGCAAGGGTAGGCGTAAGCGTGGCTTCGCTTTGTTATTATTGCGGACCTGTATTTGTTATGGCACTCTCCCCAATTATTTTTAAAGAAAAACTGACATTTGAAAAAGTATTCGGATTTATTGCCGTATTTATCGGTATATTTTTTATAAACGGCGGCGGAGTAATAAAAGATAAATTCGGCTTTTTTTGCGGTCTGCTTTCGGCTGTAACCTATGCGCTGATGGTGATTTTTAATAAAAAAGCAATTTCGATAAACGGTCTTGAAAATTCTGCTTTGCAGTTGGTTGTTGCTTTTATTACAACGGCTGTATTTGTTGCTTTAAAGCAGGGGCTTGAAATAAATATTTCAAAAAGCAGTATTATTCCGTTGCTTGTTTTGGGAATAATAAACACAGGACTCGGATGTTATCTTTATTTTTCTGCAATAGGTAAAATACCTGCGCAAACGGTTGCTGTTTGCGGATATTCAGAAGCGCTTTCCGCAGTTGTTTTTTCAGCCGTCTTTTTAAAAGAAAGCTTGTCGGCGTTGCAGATTGCGGGCGCACTGCTTATAATAGGCGGCGCTGTATTCAGTAATCTCTTTCACCGCAAAACATAAAAAGGTTTGCGATTGAGCAAACCTTAAAACCGTTATAAATATTTTTAACTTTTAGTATTGTTATGCCTATTGCATTATTTTGAGAATTTTAATAAATCTTTTCCTTATAAGTATTGCAAGTGAAATTTTAACCGCGTCGGGTATTATATACGGCACTACGCACATCAAAAGCGCCGAGCCAAAACCGATTTTGCCGGTGTTTTTTGCATATACCGACATAAACCACACAGTGCCGAAAGCGTAACACACCAAAAGACCTGCCGCCATAGAAATTATTAAACTCAAGTTTTTGTTGCCTAAAAGTTTTTGCACAGCCCACATAACAAGCGCCGCCGGTAAAAAGCCTAAAATATAACCGCCGGTGCTTCCTGCTATATAGCCGAGTCCGCTGTTAAATCCGGCAAAAACAGGCAGTCCTATTATACCTAACAGTAAATACACACAGACTGCGAGTGTGCCTTTCTTTCCGCCCAAAACCCCAACTGTTAAAAATATGCCGAAGGTCTGAAGCGTAAACGGAACGGGTGCCGGAATGCAAAGCCAAGAACATACCGTTATTATTGCCGTAAACACAGCAATAAGCGCCATATCGTATATTTTGAGTTTTGTAACATTTGATTTTTTCATAAACCACCGTATAAAAACATAATCTTTTAAATAATTATAAGCTATTTTTAAAGGAAATGTCAATTAAATACGCCTTTTGAACGGCAGTTTGTATATTATTTATAAAAATGCTTGACTTATTGTTTTTTTGGTAATATAATATTACCATACTTTAACACTGTTACGCGTTAAAGTGAAAAAGACCAAATTATTTGGGGGTTATAAAAATGTTTAAAAAATTATTATCAGTGGTTCTTGCCGCGGTTTTAATCTGCGGTGTTTGCGCAGGCTGCGGTTCTAAAGATGACGGCGGCAACAAATACAAAGTCGGCATTGTTCAGCTTACCGAGCATCCCGCTCTTGACGCTGCAACAGAAGGCTTTAAAGACGCTCTTATCGAAGCGCTCGGTAAAGAAAATGTTGAATTTGATTTTCAAAGCGGTCAAAATGACTCCAACACTTGCTCTACAATAGCAAATCAGTTTGTATCAAACAAAGTTGATTTGATTTTGGCAAACGCAACACCTGCTTTGCAGGCAGCAGCTGCCGCTACAGACGAAATTCCGATTTTGGGAACATCAGTTACCGAATACGGCGTTGCTCTTAATATCAAAGACTTTAACGGCACGGTAGGCGGCAACATTTCAGGCACGTCAGACTTGGCTCCGCTTGACCAGCAGGCAGCAATGATTACCGAATGGTTCCCCGAAACCAAAAAAGTAGGACTTGTTTACTGCTCTGCAGAAGCAAACAGTAAGTATCAGGTAGATGTTGTAAAGGCAGAACTTGAAAAAGCAGGCATCACAGCAACACTTTATCCGTTCTCTGACTCAAATGATATTTCTTCTGTATGCACAACCGCTGCAGCAGAAAGCGATGTTATCTATGTTCCTACCGACAATACTGTAGCAGACAACACCGGTATTATTGATTCTATCTGCCAAAACGCAAAAGTTCCGGTAATTGCAGGTGAAGAGGGTATCTGCTCGGGTTGCGGTGTTGCAACACTTTCTATCAGCTACTATGACCTCGGTGTAACAACCGGTAAGATGGCAGCGAAAATCCTTAAGGGCGAAGCAGACATTTCTGAAATGCCTGTTGAATATACCGATACTACCAAAAAGTATAATGCAGACATCTGCACAGCTCTCGGTATAACACCGATTGACGGTTATGTTGCTATCGAAAAATAATATAGCAAAATATTAAAAAACAATCATCAAGGGAGAATGATTTATTTCTCCCTTGTATTGTTGTCTAAGGAGAATATAATGGTAATAATTGATTTTTTTATGAAATTGCTTAATTCATTGCCCGGCGCAGTTTCGCAGGGCTTGATTTGGGGCATTATGGCAATCGGTGTTTATATTACATACCGAATACTTGATGTAGCCGACCTTACGGTAGACGGCTCGTTTGCAACGGGCGGCGCTGTTGGCGTTATGTGCATTTTAAGCGGTTGGAATTTATGGCTTTCTATGCTTATGGCGTTTATAGCAGGCTTGCTTACCGGTCTTATGACGGGAATTTTTCATGTGTTTATGGGTATACCGGCTATCCTTTCGGGTATACTTTCACAGTTGTCGCTTTACTCAATAAATCTTAAAATTTTGGGTAAATCAAATCAATCGGTAAATGTTAATAATACCGACCTGCTTGTTTCGCTCCGTTGGGTAAAAGAATTTGCCGTGCATAACCCCCTTATTACAGTCGGTATAGTTATAATCGTGCTTATAGCATTGCTTTATTGGTTCTTCGGCACCGAAATGGGTTGCGGAATAAGAGCCACCGGTGCTAACCTTAATATGAGCCGAGCGCAAGGCATAAACACCAATTTTAACAAAGTTTTGGGACTTATGCTTTCAAACGGTCTTGTTGCTTTTTCGGGCGCGTTTCTTGCGCAGTATCAGGGTTTTGCCGATGTAAATATGGGTCGCGGCGCTATAGTTATAGGTCTTGCGGCGGTTATCATAGGCGAGGCGCTGTTCAGTAAAATATTCAAAAACTTTGCACTTAAGTTGCTTTCTGTTGTATTAGGCTCGGTTATTTATTATATTGTTATAACTGGCGTTATCACGGCAGGCTTTGATGCTAATTTGCTTAAGCTTTTATCGGCACTTATAGTTGCCGTGTTCCTTGCAATTCCTTTCTGGAAAGGTAAGGTTGTAAAGCCAAATGTTCTTGTTAAAAAAGGAGGTAAGACCGATGCTTGAAATTAAAAATGTATCAAAAGTCTTTAATCCCAACACCGTCAATGAAAAGCTTGCCCTTAACGATATAAGTCTTACGCTTAATGAGGGTGATTTTGTAACGGTAATAGGCGGTAACGGTGCCGGAAAATCGACTATGCTTAATATGGTAGCAGGCGTTTACCCGGTAGATGCAGGTCAAATTTTGATTGACGGTATTGATGTCACAAAATTGCCCGAATATAAACGCGCTAAATATTTAGGCAGAGTTTTTCAGGACCCTATGACAGGCACAGCCGCAACAATGCAGATTGATGAAAATCTTGCCTTGGCTTCACGCAGGGGTATGTCAAGAACTTTAAAATCGGGTATTACCGCAAAAGAAAAAGCAGAGTATAAGGAACTGCTTAAAACGCTTGATTTAGGTCTTGAAGACCGACTTACCTCTAAAGTAGGTCTGCTTTCGGGCGGTCAGCGCCAAGCGCTTACATTGCTTATGGCAACCCTTAAAAAGCCGAAAGTTTTGCTTCTTGATGAGCATACAGCGGCTCTCGACCCTAAAACCGCTAAAAAAGTGCTTGATATTACCGAAGAAATCGTGGCACAGCATAATCTTACAACCCTTATGATTACACATAATATGGCAGACGCCATACGAATAGGCAACCGCCTTGTTATGATGTGTAACGGTAAGATTATTTTTGATGTAAGCGGTGAAGAAAAGAAAAAATTAACAACTGCCGACCTGCTTGAAAAGTTTAAAGTTTCTTCCGGTGAAGAGCTTAACAATGACAGAATGTTGTTGTCATAATTTTATACTTGTAAAAGTTTATAAAAAGCACACGGCTCGCAAAAAAGCGAGCCGTGTGCTTTTTTATTAGTTTGTTGTTTGGTCGGTATTAACACCTTCATCAGTGGTTGGCTGTATGTCGCTTTGCACTTCGGGAATTTTTCGGTTTATAAATTCTACTGTGTTAAGACTGTTGTTTTGCGTGGTAAAGTTTACAGTAATTGCGGCGTTGTCGCATACATATCCGTCGGTGACGGTTTGTGTGATTTGATATTCTCCGTATGATAGACCTTCAGCCAAAACTTTACCGTCTGCATTTGTTGACCCAAGGTTTGTGACGGCGCCGTTTGCTGTTCTTTTAATACTTATCGGAACATCTTTTATCGGGTTGCCGTTTTCATCTTTTACGCTTACTTCAACCGCGGCGGAAAATCTTATGTTTGAAGGTGTGGTAATAATTGCCAACGGCCATTGCGGGTGGGGGTTGCGGTTCATACGCTCTATGGCGCAGAATTCGGGGCCGTTTTCATTGCCTACATGTGTTACCCAATGATAGCCGTTTACCTTGCCTGCATAAATGCAGATGTGCGTGCAGTGACCGTTGCGGTTATACCAATCTTGCAGACAAATAAGCGAGCCTATGGGAATATCTTCTAAAGCGCTAAAGTTTATATCGCGGTTGATGCTGCCGCCGTCGTTGGCGGTAAAGTCTATATATCTTGAATAACCTGCGTCTACCCATTGTTTACCGGCAATATACCAACAGTTAGCGTCATAAGAGCGTTCGGGTCGCATAAGTGATGATGTATCTATACCCGCAACATTAGGTAAATAGTTAAAATAAACATAGGTGGCATAGGTTGCGCATACAAGACCGCCTCGCTCAAAACTGTGAATGTTGGGCAGACCGTTTTCTGTGGTCTCGTATCCGGTTGAGCCGCCGCCGTAGGTTATGTTTGACAACCAGCCGAGTCCTCTTTTGCGTGAACAAAGAACGTAGTTATTACCTGACGCCCACATAAGTCCGCTTTTGCGATTGGCAGTAAGGTTGTAGCCTGTGTATTCAAGCGCATCAAGAAAAACATTGCTGTCGGGACTCATATTTGAGTTGTAATTAAATTGCTGATTTACAACAGGTGTTGTAATTTGTGGCGGTTGTGTCACAGGTGGGTTGACTTTGTGCGGTGTTTCAACACTTGTTGTCGTTTGCTCTTCGCTTGAAACATTAGGCAAAGCTTCAACAACAGCGCTTTCATTATTTAAGACTGTATCATTGCTTGAAATGGTGTTTTCGGGTATTGATATGCTGTTGTTGCTTGACATTATTATGTTTTCAGGCGCAGAAAAGATACTTGTAACAAGTATAACCGCGGCAATTACAGCGGCAACTGCGGATAAAACTGCCGCAGATGTGATTTTGTGCTGTGTAATAAAGGTTATTG
This sequence comes from Acutalibacteraceae bacterium, assembly GCA_036308405.1. Lineage (GTDB taxonomy): Bacteria > Bacillota > Clostridia > Oscillospirales > Acutalibacteraceae > UBA737. Next base: position 16,470 of record JAXJVR010000011.1, on the reverse strand, counting down.
CCGTGTAAAAAGCCAAAACAAATTTTTGTTTTAAAGATTTAGTATTTTTCATATTAAATTCCTTTGTTTTAAATTCAGACTTATGAATTCTATAACAACATATATAAAAAGTCAATATTTGCTTTTGCCACAGGCATAATAAGACTTAAAAAGTTAAAATTTTTTAATTTTTTAAAGAAAAAGGTTGCAATTTTGTAACCTTTTGATATAATAGTAAGTGAAATTGTTACAAAATTGTAATCTTTTGGAAGGAGAATGCGCTATTTTTGATGATGTTATTTCACAAATTTTGAAAAGCATTAAGGCATTTTTTGCTTTGATTAAAAATAGTTCATATAAAGTAAAGCAGGGTATATTTTCTGTTCTTGCGATTGTTGCGATTTTTGCAAGCCTTTCTTTTACGGGCGCGCGCATTGCTTATAAAGTAAATTACAGCGGTAATGTAATCGCAACGGTAAGCAGTAAAAATCAATTTGATGAAGCAGTCCGCATTGTTATTGATATTGTGGGCGGCGACGATGTTGAAAATGTTGTAGACAAGCCTCAATTTAACGCTACGGTTGCGCTTGATAAAGATATAAACAATACAACCGAGATAGCCGATGCAATAATTAACAACACAAATGAAATTGTTAAAGCATCAACACTTTTTATAGACGGTAACGCAACTGTATGCGCCGAAAAGAGTGTAATAGACGATGCAATCAATTCAAGACTTAACGAATTTAATACCGAAAACGCCGATTGCACAAGCAGTTTTATAAATACGGTAACATTTGAAGAGGGATATTTTACAGCAAGCGAGCTTGACGGTAAAAACGAGGTTGAAAACGCTGTAAACACACTTGATGTAGTTACACAAATCAGACAGACAACCGATGTTATTGTGCCTTATAACAGCACCGTGCAAAAAACAAACGAACAGTTATTGGGTTACAGCGAGGTGACCGTTGCGGGTGTATCGGGCGTTACGCGTATAACGCAGGACACCGTTTTGCTTAACGGTCAGGTTCAGTCGGTGACCGATGTTGACTCGCAGGTGGTTGTAGCGCCGGTTGACGAAATTATTGTAAAAGGCACCGCAAAAACACTTGCTTCCGCACAGCAAAAACAGGCGGCTCACAGCGCCGGATTTATTTTTCCCGTGCCGGCAGGCTCCTGGAAAGTAAGTTCATACTACGGTGACGGCAGAAATCACAAGGGTGTGGACATCTGCGCTAAAAGCGGAACTTCAATCTATGCCGTAGCAGACGGTAGGGTTGTTTTTTCGGGTTGGAACGGCGACTACGGTAATTGCGTGATTATAGAGCACGAAAACGGTATGCGCACACTTTATGCGCACGCAAAACAGCTTTGTTGCAGTGTCGGTGACACAGTATCACAGGGTGAAATTATTGCCCTTGTAGGCACTACCGGTCAATCTGTAGGCAATCATGTGCATTTTGAGGTCAAGATAAACGGTAAAAATGTTGACCCCGCACCGTATATAGGTCTCGACTGAAACAAAAAAGCTTGCAACAAATAACAGCGATTGTAAAACCAAAGTTTTGCAGTCGCTTTTTTGTGTGTCTAAAAAGTTATTGAAAATAAAAGTCGAATATGGTATATTATAAGTCAATAGACAATTTAAACTGCCGTGTTTAAAAATTTGCTATGAGGTGAACAGATGAATTATAAAAATTTATTTTTGCGTCAGTCATATTTTGATAATTACGACACATATATCAGCTCGCTTAAGTCATCTATAAAGCGTCCGCAAATTTGGGATTATATAATTTTGACCGCCTCAAATGAAAGTCAGGCGGAAAGTTACCGCAGACAGATTGAATGGCGAATTGAACAGGGCGTTTTACCGAGTGATACACATTATGCCGTTTTGCCTGATTTTGAGGGCAAGCGAGTAGGCTCGGGCGGCGCTACGCTCGGCGTTTTAAAATACATAAGAGAGCGCGAAAACAGTTTTGACAGTTTGCGTATTTTGGTAATTCATTCGGGCGGCGACTCCAAACGCGTTCCGCAGTATTCTGCTTGCGGTAAGTTGTTTTCTCCCGTTCCGCGCGAGTTGCCCGACGGACGCCGTTCAACATTGTTTGATGAATTTATTATAGGTATGAGCGGGGTTCCGTCAAGATTGTCAAGCGGCGGAATGTTAGTTCTTTCGGGCGATGTTTTACTGTTATTTAATCCTTTGCAGATTGACTTTTACGGAAACGGCGCCGCGGCGCTTTCTATAGGCGAAAGCGTTGATGTAGGTAAAGACCACGGTGTGTTTTTAAAGAACAAAAACGGTTGTGTAGAGCGCTTTTTGCATAAACAAAGCACAGAAACTTTAAAAGCGGTAGGCGCTGTAAACGACAGCGGTAAGGTTAATATAGATACGGGCGCAATTTTGTTGAGCACCGATATTTTAAATGACTTATATTCTCTTGTAGATACGGATGAAAAGTTCCGCAGTTATGTAAACGAAACGGTCAGGCTTTCGTTTTATGCCGATTTTGTTTATCCTTTGGCGCAGGGTTCTACTTTAGAAGAATTTTATACCGAAAAACCCGAAGGTGAACTTAACGATGAATTGCTTGCCGCGCGCAAGGTGCTTTGGGATGTTTTGCATAAATATTCTATGAAGCTTATATGCTTTGCGCCTGCATCTTTTTTGCATTTCGGAACATGCAAAGAACTGCTTGCGCTTGTTACCGACAATATAGATGATTACCGCTTTTTAAATTGGAGTAAAAAGGTTTCCACAAACGAGCAACACGGTGAATATGCTTGCTATAACAGCTATATTGATGAAAGCGCGGTAATTGACGCCCATTCTTATATTGAAGACAGTTTTATTGAAAAAAATGTTACCGTAGGTAACAACTGTATAATTTCGGGTTGCACTCTTGAAAATGTTACAGTGCCAGATAACACGGCTTTGCATACGCTGAAACTTGAAAACGGAAAATTTGTATGCCGTATGTGGAACATAGATGACAACCCTAAAGAAAATTTATGGATGGGTAAAAAATTAAATACGCCGCTTTGGGATGCAGAACTTTTCGGTGAATTTGAGTCGCCTGAACTTGCATCAAAAAATACGCTTTCGGGTGTCGGCGGTCAATATTCGCTTAAATCAAGTTTTAATTCTGCAGATTCTTCTCAAATTATTGCTTGGGGTCAAAAACTTGACGATAAAATCAGAGCCGATTTATTTTTAGACGCTGTGCGTGACCGAGTTCCAGTAGAGCAGATGACACAGCGCGACATTACACCGCGTCTTGAAAAGTATTTGCTTGAAATTGCAAAAAAGGCTGACTTTTCGGAAAAAATAAGAATATATTACGCTTTGGGTCAACTTACAGGTCATGAAGAACTAACCTATCGCTGTTTTGATGAAATTTGTTCCGGCATTTTAAGCGCCGATATGGAAAGCGTTTGTTACAGAACAGATTTTAAGATATGCGCCGATGAAAAAATCGTTCGCCTTCCCGTTAGGGTGAATTTCGGCGGCGGTTGGTCGGATACACCGCCTTACTGCAACGAAAAAGGCGGAAAGGTTTTGAATGCCGCAATTACTTTAGAAGGTAAAAGACCTATTGTAATTACGCTTAAAAAACTTGATAAAAATTGTATTGCGCTTTCAAGCACCGATAACGGTTCTTATAATGAATTTACCGATATTGCCGCTTTGCAGGATTGTAATAATCCGTCCGACGCGTTTGCTTTGCATAAAGCGGCGCTTATTGCCTGCGGTGTTATACCTTACAAAGACAATATATCGGTGGATGAGATTTGTAACCGATTGGGCGGAGGCTTTTTGCTTAATACCGAAGTTTTAAATATTCCTAAAGGCAGCGGACTCGGCACAAGTTCTATACTGTCGGGCGCTTGCGTAAAGGGTATTTATGAGTTTTTCGGCGCCGAAGTTTCGGAAAATGATATTTACGATACTGTTTTGTGTATGGAGCAGATTATGTCTACCGGCGGCGGTTGGCAAGACCAGGTAGGCGGACTTTGCGCAGGATTTAAAATGGTCTATACCGAGCCCGGTTTAAAACAAAATATTATGTGCCGAAAAATTGAACTTTCGGACTCGACAAAAAAAGAATTGCAGGAGCGTTTTGTTTTAATTTATACCGGTCAGCGCAGGCTTGCCCGCAATTTGTTGCGTGAGGTTGTCGGCAAATATGTCGGCAATGACGAAGTTTCGCTTGATGTGCTTGCTGAAATACAAGAACTTGCAGAGCAGATGGCTTGCAGTTTGCAAAAAGGTGACATTGACGGTTTTGCAAAACTTTTGAACGCTCATTGGGAACAATCTAAACGGTTGGATAAGGGTTGCACAAATACCTGCATTGACCAAATTTTCAATTCGGTAGAAGATTTAATAGACGGCAAAATGATTTGCGGCGCAGGCGGCGGAGGTTTTGTTCAGGTTGTTTTGAAAAAAGGTGTTACCAAAAAACAAATATCGGACCGCCTGATAGATGTTTTTGCAGATTCGGGCGTAGAGGTATACAATTCCGAATTTGTGTATTGATAAAAAAGAGGGTTTAATTATGTTGATTTCTGTTATTACTGCCACATATAATTCCGAAGCGACTGTTAAAGATACTTTAGAGTCGGTTTTGATGCAAAGTTATGATAATTATGAACTTTTAATTATCGACGGTTGCTCAAAAGACGGAACGCTTGACATAGTGCAAGAATACAAGGAGCGTTTCGGCGACAGGTTAAAAGTATGGTCCGAAAAAGATAAGGGCTTATATGATGCAATGAACAAGGGTATAGCAAAGGCAAGCGGAGATGTTATAGGTATTTTAAATTCGGACGATGCGTTTGCCGATGAAAATGTGTTAAAAAATATTGCGGATGAATTTGCTTCAGCCGATATTGACGGCACTTACGGTAATATAACTTTTTATGATGCAGAAACATTTTCAAAAACCGTGCGTCATTGGAACGCGGGAACAGGCAGTATAAACCGCGGTTGGATGCCTCCGCACCCCTCGCTTTATTTGAAAAAATCGGTTTACGAAAAGTTCGGCAATTTTGACGATTCGCTGAAAATTGCCGCCGACTATGATTTTATGCTTCGCATAATCAAAGGCGGAGTAAAGCTTGCATATATTCCTAAAGATATTGTTAAAATGCGCGCGGGCGGTGTAAGCACTGACGGAATATCCGGCTATGTTAAAAACTTAAAAGAATCACACAATGTTGTCAAGCGAAACGGTATCCGTTTTCCGCTTTTGGTAGACTGCATAAGAATTTTTAAAACATTAGGACAAATGCTTAAAAAGTAATGTCAACTGCAATTTTGCAACAAAGATTTTCGGCGTTTAGATGTCGTGTGTTAAAAGTTATTAAGATACAGCGAAAGCAGATGAAATTTGTATGACTCTAACTCAAAAGAATTCCGTTTGGAATATGATAGGGGCAACCTTAAATGCGTTTACCTCTTTAATTTATGTTATTATTGTTACTTGGGTAAACGGTGTTGACAATGCCGGAATTTTCTCATTTGCCTTTTCTATGGGCATAGTTTTGTTTTGCTTCGGCAATTACATAACAAGACCGTTTCAGGTTACGGATGTTTCGGAAAAATACAGTGATTCGGACTATATTTATTTGCGCATTTTCACCTGCACGGTGCCGGTTGTTTTTTGTGTCGCATTTTGCCTTATAAAAGGATATTCGACTTACAAATCAACAATTATTTTACTGTTGTGCCTTTACCGTATGACCGAAGCTTTCAGCGAAACTATGTATGCCGTCACTCAAAAGAACAACCTGCTTTATAAAGTGGGCGTTTCAATGACCGTTCGCGCATTGTCGCAATGTTTTGTATTTTTTGTTATAGATTATATAACTCGAAATCTTGTGTTGGCAACAAGCACGCTGGTTATTATAAATGTTTTGGTGTGCATTTTTTACGATATACCGTCTGCTAAAAAAAGCGGACTTGTTACAACCAAATTCAGTTTAAAAATATGTGCGGTTATTTTGGGCGTCGGATTTTTTAACTTTGCGTTGACACTGCTTAACTCTTTTATGTTAAATATTCAAAAATATGCCATAGACGATGCTTGCTCCGATGAAATGCAGGCGATTTTCGGTTATATTATTATGCCGGCAACCTTTATGAATTTGTTGGGTCAGTATATAATACAACCGGTGCTTACAACGCTGTCTGACGCTGTAAAAAATAAAAATGCCGATAAATTTATAAAAACGTCGCTTAAAACAATATCGGTTGTATTTATGCTCGGTATACCGGTATTTATAGTCGCTTACTTTTTAGAAGCGCCTGTTTTAAGTTTGGTATTCGGCGTTAACCTTGAAAAATATAAAACGGCTATGATGATAATTATTGTAGGCTCGGTTTTTTATGCTTTGCAGGTTGTTATCTCGTATATTTTGATTTCTTGCAGGGTAACATTTTCTCAAGTGGTGGTTTACGGCATAGTATCCGTTTTAAGCTTTGCGGTTTCTTACAAGGTTGTATCCGCTGTAGACTTAACCCCGTGTGCCGTTGTTTACAGTTGTTCTATGTTCGCTGTATTTTTAGGGCTCGGCGCTTTGCTTTTATTAAAATTTGCAAAAATGAAAAAAGAGTGGAACTGACAAAAACGTTAGGTTTTGATTTACGGAGGTCATTTTATATGACTTCCGTTTTTATTGTGATTTTAAACTTGACGAAAACACAATATTTAGTATATAATATATTCTGTATAATAATGTGAGGAAGTGTAGTGTTTGGCTAAAGCAAAAGCACAATATGACAATACAAGTATACAAAAACTTGAGGGTCCCGACAGGGTCAGAAAACGCCCCGGCGTTATATTCGGTTCCGACGGTCTTGACGGATGTGAACACTCGGTTTTTGAAATAATATCAAATTCTATAGATGAAGCGCGTGAGGGTCACGGTAAAAAAATAGTTATTACATCTTTTGCCGACGGTTCTATTGAAGTTCAGGACTTCGGACGCGGTTGTCCGGTTGACTATAACCCCAATGAAGACTGTTACAACTGGGAAATGGTTTTTTGCGAAATGTATGCCGGCGGTAAATACGGTATTGATGAAGATTCAAACTACGGTACTTCGATAGGCCTTAACGGTTTGGGACTTTGTGCTACGCAGTATGCTTCGGAATGGATGGATGTTGAGGTAAAGCGCGACGGTTTAAAATACAGTTTGCATTTTGAAAAAGGCTTTAACAAAGGCGGACTTAAGAGCGAAGAATATTCAGGCCGTGATACAGGCACCAAAATCCGTTGGAAACCCGACATTGAAGTTTTTACCGATATAAATATTCCGCGTGATTATTTTATTGAAACGCTTAAACGCCAGGCAATAGTAAATGACGGTTTGCTTTTTGAATTCCGCGAGCAACAGGGTGCAAGATTTATTTCACAGGAAATAGTTTATAAAAACGGTATTACCGACTATGTAAACGAAACCGTCGGTGAAGAGCGCTTGACATCGGTTCAGTTTTGGAACACTGAGCGTAAGGGACGTGACCGCGCGGACAAGCCTGAGTATAAATTAAAGATAAATGCGGCGCTTTGTTTTTCAAACCGTCATACGCTTAAAGAATATTACCACAATTCAAGCTGGCTTGAATACGGCGGCGCGCCCGAAAGGGCTGTCCGCAATGCTTTTGTTTATCAAATAGACGCGTATTTAAAACAAAACAATAAATATAAAAGCAACGAAAGCAAGATAACCTTTTCGGATGTGGAAGAATGTTTGGTGCTTGTAATATCGTCTTTTTCACCGGGCGGTATCGTATCTTACGAAAACCAAACCAAAAAGGCTATCACAAACAAATTTATCGGCGACGCTATGACCGATTTTTTGCGCCATCAGCTTGAAATTTACTTTATAGAAAACAAGTCCGAAGCCGAAAAAATTGCGGAACAGGTGCTTATTAACAAGCGCAGTCGCGAACGCAGCGAAAAAGAGAGGATAAACCTTAAGAAAACGCTTGCTACAGGTAATTCAATGGCAGACAGAGTTCAAAAGTTTGTAGATTGCCGAAGCAAAGATGTATCCGAACGCGAGCTTTATATAGTTGAGGGTGATTCTGCGCTTGGTTCGTGTAAACTTGCGCGTGACGCGGCGTTCCAGGCAATTATGCCGGTGCGCGGTAAAATACTTAACTGTCTTAAAGCCGAATATGACAAGATTTTTAAAAGCGAGATTATCACCGACCTGCTTAAAGTTTTGGGTTGCGGCGTAGAGGTAAAATCAAAGGCAAATAAAAACCTTTCAAACTTTGATATTGCAAATCTGCGCTGGAACAAAATTATTATATGCACCGATGCCGATGTTGACGGATTTCATATAAGAACTCTTATTCTTACTATGATTTATCGTTTAATGCCTACGCTTATAAATGAAGGCAAGGTGTTTATAGCCGAAACTCCGCTTTATGAAATTAACACCAAAGCAAAAACTTATTTTGCTTATGACGAAAATGAAAAGGCGGATATTTTGGCGCAAATAGGCGATGATAAATACACGCTTCAACGTTCAAAAGGTCTTGGTGAAAACCAACCCGATATGATGAACCTTACCACAATGAACCCCGAAACCAGACGCCTTATAAAAATACTGCCCGAAGATGCCGAGCGCACAAGCGAGATGTTTGATTTGCTTTTGGGTGATAATCTTACCGGGCGTAAGGACTACATTTCGGAATACGGTTATCTTTATATGGAAGATGCCGATATAAGCTGATAAAACAATTAAGTTATTAAAAGGAGATTTTAAATTTTGGCTCCAAGAAAGAAAAAAGAAACCGAGCAAAAAGCAAAAAAGCCTCAAAGCAACGCATATATTGCGGGCGCCGGCACAATAGTTGAAAGCCCGGTTACAGACACGCTTAAATCAAACTTTATGCCCTATGCCATGAGCGTAATAGTTTCGCGCGCTATACCCGAAATTGACGGCTTTAAACCTTCGCACCGCAAACTGCTTTATACTATGTATAATATGGGTTTGCTTAAAGGCTCTACAATAAAGTCGGCAAATATTGTCGGCAGAACAATGCAACTTAACCCGCACGGTGACGCCGCCATATATGAAACAATGGTGCGCTTAAGTTCGGGCAACGAGGCGCTTTTGCATCCGTATGTGCTGTCAAAAGGTTCTTTTGGTAAAGCTTACTCTCGTGATATGCAGTGCGCGGCTTCGCGCTACACCGAAGCAAAACTTGCTCCTATAGCCGAAGAACTGTTTGCCGATATAGATAAAGACACGGTAGATTTTGTTGACAACTATGACGCTACCATGAAAGAGCCGGTTCTGTTTCCGGTGACATTTCCGTCGATACTTGTTAATGCGAATATGGGTATTGCGGCAGGTATGGCAAGCAATATATGCCCGTTTAACCTGCGTGAAGTATGTGAAACCACAATAGCTTATATTAAAGACAACGACATAAATGTTGCGGACACACTTTTAGCGCCTGATTTTCCCATTGGGGGCGAGTTGCTTTACAACCGCAACGAAATGGAAAAAATTTACGAAACGGGACGCGGCAGCTTTAAAGTCCGCGGAACTTATGTTTATGATAAATCAAACAACTGCATTGATATAAAATCTATACCGCCGACTACCACTACCGAAGCAATAATCGAAAAGGTAATTGATTTGTCAAAAAATAAAAAAATTACCGAAATCAACGATATTCGTGATGAAACCGACCTTGGCGGTTTGCAGATTACCATTGATTTAAAACGAGGCGTTGACCCCGATAAGCTTATGAAAAAGTTGTTTAAGATGACAACTTTGCAAGACAGCTTTTCGTGCAACTTTAATATTCTTATTGCATCAAGTCCGCGTGTTTTGGGTGTAAAAGAGATTATAAGCGAATGGGTAGCGTTCAGAAGCGAGTGTGTGCGCCGCAGAGTTTATTTTAAACTTACAAAAGCGCGTGACAGACTCCATTTGCTTAAAGGTATGCAAAAAATTCTGCTTGATATAGATAAGGCAATTAAAATCGTGCGCGAAACAGCCGAGGAAAAAGAGGTTGTTCCCAACCTTATGATAGGCTTCGGCATAGATGAAATTCAGGCGGAATATGTAGCCGAAATTAAGTTGAGGCACTTAAACCGCGAGTATATACTGAAGCGTTTGGAAGACATTGACGCGCTTGAAAAAGAGATTGAAGAGATGCAGTCAATTCTTGACTCAAAATCTAAAATCAAAAAGATAATCGTAAACGAGCTTGAAGATGTTATCAAAAAATACGGTTGCGAGCGCAAAACGCAAATAATCTCTGCCGAAGCGGAAGATGACAGCGCCGAGCCCGAAGCAGTAGACGATTCACCGGTTACGCTGTTCTTTACAAAAGACGGTTATTTTAAAAAGATTACGCCGCAGTCACTGCGTATGAGCGGTGAGCAAAAGCTTAAAGAGGGCGATGAGATAACGCAGGTTATCGAGTCGAGCAATGATAAAGATTTGCTGTTCTTTACAACAAATGCTCAGGTTTACAAAAGCCGGGTCGCTGATTTTTCAGACGGCAAGGCAAGCACACTCGGCGATTATGTAGCAGGTAAGCTTGAATATGACGAGGGCGAATCAAGCCTTTATATGATTGAAACCAAAGATTATTCGGGCTTTGTTATTTTTGTTTTTGATAACGGCAGGGTGGCAAAAGTGCCGCTTAAGTCTTATGAAACAAAAACAAACCGTAAAAAGCTTATCAAGGCATATTGCAATAAGTATAAAATTCACACAATACTTTACTTTAAAGAAGATTGCGATATACTGCTTAAATCTACAAACAACCGTATGTTGCTTGTAAATACGGCTTCTGTTCCGGCAAAAGCCACAAAGGATAACGGCGGTATTGCCGTTATGACTCAAAAGAAGGGTCAGCGTATATTTACTGCCGAAATATATACCGACGACAGCCTTGAAAATCCGCACCGCTACCGCACAAAGAATTTGCCGGCGGCAGGCGCGCTTCCGCAAACGGGCAAGGCTACGCAAACAGCACTTGACATATAACGCGCAGGGCGGTAAAATAAAAAACCGTCCGAAAAGCGTTTGTTTTGAAATATTTTTCAAGACAAAATTGCATCTCGGGCGGTCTGTCCGCCGCGAAATGCAAACGCTGTTACTCGTGGCTGACAATATTTAATATTTACATTTATTATAAAAATATACATTACCTTTGGAGTTGGTAAATTTATGAATAAAGAACTTGCAAAACAATACGACCCAAAAGAAGTTGAAGACCGCATTTACAAAATGTGGCTCGACGGTAAATATTTTCACGCAAAATGTGAAGAGGGTAAAGAGACTTATACAATAGTTATTCCCCCACCGAATATTACGGGTCAGCTTCATATGGGACATGCGCTTGACAACACTCTGCAGGATATTCTTATCCGCTTTAAGCGTATGCAGGGTTATGACACACTTTGGATTCCGGGCACAGACCATGCCTCTATTGCTACCGAAGCCAAAATTGTTGAGGCTATGAAAAAAGAGGGACTCACCAAAGAAGATGTAGGTCGCGAGGGCTTTTTAGAGCGCGCTTGGGACTGGAAAAAACAATACGGCGGCAGAATTATAGAACAACTTAAAAAAATGGGTTCTTCGTGTGACTGGGACCGCGAGCGTTTTACACTTGACGAGGGTTGTTCAAAAGCCGTAAGAGAAGTTTTTGTAAACCTTTATGAAAAAGGTCTTATCTATCGCGGCGAGCGCATTATAAACTGGTGCCCTCATTGCAAAACTTCAATATCGGACGCAGAGGTTGAGTATGAGGAGCAGGCAGGCCATTTTTGGCATTTACGCTATCCTTTTGCCGACGGAAGCGGTTATCTTGAACTTGCAACAACCAGACCAGAAACATTGCTCGGTGATACTGCGGTTGCCGTTAACCCCAATGATGAACGCTACAAAGATTTTATAGGCAAAGAATTAGACCTGCCTATAGTTCACCGCAAAATACCGGTTGTAGCGGACGAGTATGTAGAAATGGATTTCGGCACGGGTGTTGTTAAAATAACACCTGCGCACGACCCCAATGACTTTGAAGTAGGACTTCGCCATAATCTGCCTGTTATAAATGTAATGACAGATGACGCAAAAATTGTAGATGATTATCCAAAATATGCCGGTATGGACAGATACGAAGCGCGCAAGGCTATAGTAGCAGACCTTGAAGCAGAGGGCGCTTTGGTTAAGATTGAAGATTACACCCATAATGTAGGCACATGCTACCGTTGCGGAACTACGGTTGAACCGGCTGTTTCAAAGCAGTGGTTTGTAAAAATGAAACCGCTTGCCGCTCCCGCTATCGAAGCGGTTAAAACCGGCAAAACAAAATTTGTGCCTCAACGCTTTGAAAAGGTTTATTTTCATTGGCTTGAAAATATCCGTGATTGGTGCATATCGCGTCAGCTTTGGTGGGGTCACCGCATACCTGCTTGGTATTGTGATGACTGCGGTGAAATAACCGTTTCGCGCGAAGATGCAACCTGTTGTGCGCATTGCGGCAGTAAAAATATTCATCAAGACCCCGACACCCTTGACACATGGTTCTCTTCGGCTTTGTGGCCGTTTTCAACTTTGGGTTGGCCTGACCAAACAGAAGATTTAAAACATTATTATCCGACTAATACGCTTGTTACCGGTTATGATATTATTCCGTTTTGGGTTATGCGTATGATGTTTTCGGGACTTGAGCAAACGGGTGAAGTTCCGTTTGATACTGTGCTTATACACGGACTTGTCCGCGACCCTCAGGGCAGAAAAATGTCAAAATCACTCGGCAACGGTGTTGACCCGCTTGAAGTTATAGACACCTACGGCGCCGACGCATTGCGCTTTTCGCTTGCTACGGGCAACAGCCCGGGTAACGATATGCGCTATATACCCGAGCGTGTTGAAGCAAGCCGTAACTTTGCAAACAAAATTTGGAATGCCGCAAGATTTATACTTATTAACCTTGAAAGTGATGAAGTTTTACCGCTTAACACGGTTGATTTTGCGCTTGAAGATAAGTGGATAATTTCTAAATACAATACACTTGTTCGTGAAGTTACCGAAAATCTTGACCGTTTTGAGTTGGGTATGGCAGTGCAAAAGCTTTATGACTTTATTTGGGATGTATTCTGTGACTGGTATATCGAAATCTGCAAATCACGCCTTAACGGTGAAGATGCGGCGGCTAAAAACACTGCGCGCAGCGTTTTGGTTTATGTATTCACAAACACTTTGGCGTTGCTTCATCCGTTTATGCCGTTCATAACCGAAGAAATTTGGCAAAATATGCCTCATACGGGCGAAGCGCTTATGGTAAGCGACTGGCCGAAATACCGCGAAGAGTTTAACTTTACCGCGCAAGAAGCCGAGTTTGAAAAAATTATGCTTGTAATAAAAGCTATAAGAAACCGCCGTGCCGAAATGAATGTTCCGCCCTCTAAAAAAGCAAAGGTTTGCATACAAACGGCTTTCGGTGATACTTTTGAAAAAGGCGTTTCCTATATATGTCGTTTGGCTTCGGCTTCTTCGGTTGAAATAGGCGACAACTTTAACAGCGAGGGCGCGGTCCGCGTTGTAACCGATGCCGCAACCGTTTATATGCCTATGAAAGAACTTGTCGATATTGACGGCGAGCTTGAACGCCTTAACAAAGATTTGCAAAAAGCTATGGTAGACAAAGAATTTTTTGAAAAGAAACTTAACAATCAAGGCTTTGTTGCAAAAGCACCCGCGGCTGTTGTAGAGCAACAGCGTCAGGGACTGACTAAGGCGCTTGACAAAATCAAGATGATTGAAGACAGCATAAACGAAATCAAGTCTTTGGGTTAATTAACGAAAAAAGGGGATGTAAAATTTAATTTTTACAGCCCCTTTTGTATTACAGCAGATTTATTTTCGGTATCGGTTTTCAATACGGTTTTAATATATCCGCTGTGTTTAAAAGGGTTAAATCTTAACCCTTGATAGTATTGTGTGAAAATTATTTTAAAAATTTCAAGTAAAATTTTGGTGTTTTATGAAATATAATGAAACTTTAAATTACATACACTCGCTCGGCGCTTTTTCGGCTGAAGCAAGCCTTGAACGCATAACTGCGGTGTGTGCAAAATTAAACAATCCTCAAAAAGATTTTAAGGCGTTTCACATAGCGGGCACAAACGGCAAAGGCTCTGTCTGCACTTTTATAACAAGTGTTTTGCAGGCGGCAGGTTATCGCGTGGGCACATTCGTTTCGCCTTTTATAACCGATTTTTGCGAGCGAATACAAATAAACGGTGAATATATAAGTCATAATGATTTATGTCGTCTTTCACAAAAAGTTATCGACACAAATGTTAAACTTACCGAATTTGAGTTTATAACGGCAGTCGGTTTTTTGCATTTTAGCGAAAATAATATTGATATTGCCGTTTTAGAAACCGGACTCGGTGGCAGGTTTGACGCTACCAATGTAATACCCAAACCGCTGGTGTCGGTAATTACAAAAATAGGACTCGACCACACAGCCGTTTTGGGCGAAACCGTTTCAAAAATCGCGACGGAAAAATGCGGCATAATCAAAAATAATACGGTTGTTACTTCGCCCAATCAATCAAAAGAGGCACTGTCGGTTATAAAACAATACGCGCCCCAATTTATAATGCCCGATATTGACAAACTGCACGATGTAAAATATTCTTTAACCGAAAACAGCTTTGTTTATTGCGGTGAAAGTTATAAAACAAAACTTGCAGGTAAATTTCAAACAGAAAATGCGCTTATTGCTATTGAGGCGATTAAAAACAGCGGACTGAATATCGGTGAAGAGTATATAAAATCGGGTTTAAAGAACGCTTTTATACCTGCGCGTCTTGAGGTTGTAAGCCAAAATCCGCTTATTGTAATAGACGGCGCTCACAACCCGGACGGCGCTTACGCGCTTGCTGAGGTTTTAAAAGATTATAAAGACATCACCGCAGTTATCGGCGTTATGCGCGATAAAAATTACTGTGAAGTTTTAAAAACAACCCTGCCTTTTTGCAAAAATGCAGTTTGCTTAAAACCGTCGGTTCCGCGTGCGCTTGAAGCCGAACAACTTGCCGCCCAAGCGCAAAAATATTGCAACAACACCGTTGTTGCGCAAACAGCCGAAGAAGCTTTAAATTTTGCAAAAGAGCTTTCAAACGGCGAGCCGGTGTTTATTTTCGGCTCACTTTATCTTGCTTCCGAAATGCGTCGGCTTTTAAAAGAACAATAAATTTAATTTTCGACAAATATATATGACAAATTTTTTAAGGACAAACCTTTATACTATAATTTAAGGTTTGTCCTTTTTTAATTTAGGCTTTTTGTTAGTGGGGGCATTTTTTATAATGCCTTGCCTCCCTCTGACGAGGGAGGTGGATTTTGCGTAGCAAAAGACGGAGGGAGAGAATATAAAAGCTATATAAAATTTTTATTTTTCTCTCCTTCAGTCAGCTTCGCTGACAGCTCCCTCGTCAGAGGGAGCCTATAAAACGATTATCATCAATCTGTGCCGTAGAAGCGATAACTCTTGTTACATTTGATAAGAATAATCGCAACACTTAACAAAGAACCTTTATTTTATATTTTAATTCGAGGTGTTTTTATGTCGGTAGAAATAGCAGTAAACGGCGAGGTAACAACCGCATACTTAAGCGGTGAAATCGACCATCACTCCGCGGCGGCAATGCGCGCCGAAATAGACAACGCGGCAGAACTTAATCTGCCTGCGCTTTTGGTGCTTGATTTTACGCGAGTCAGTTTTATGGACAGTTCGGGCATAGGTCTTGTTATGGGCAGATACCGTAATTTGTCAAAACGGGGTGCAAAACTTCATATAACGGGCGCTTCGCCGCAGATATATAAAGTAATGCGCCTTTCGGGTATAGAAAAACTTGCAACAATAGACCAATGCAAAAATTAAGGAGTAGTTAATATGGAAATTATAAATAAATTCAGTATGAATATACTGTCACGCTCGGCAAACGAGGGCTTTGCCCGTTCAACCGTTGCGGCTTTTGCGGCGCAACTTGACCCCACGCTTGAAGAGGTTAACGATATTAAAACCGCCGTCAGCGAAGCGGTAACCAACTGCATAGTCCATGCTTACCGTGAAAAATTAGGAAAAATTTACATAACCGGTGAAATAAGCAATACCAATGTAATAAAAATTAAAATTCGTGATACGGGTTGCGGTATTGAAAATGTTGAAAAGGCTATGGAGCCTCTGTTTACCACCGTCGGCGGAGAAAGAGCGGGGTTGGGTTTTGCGGTTATGCAAAGCTTTACCGATGACATACGCGTGCGCTCTGTTGTGGGCAAGGGCACAACCGTTACTCTTATCAAAAAAATTGCACCGCGGTGGACTGTAAATGGCTGAAACACTTGACCGAGACAGCTTTATCGAGAGCAATTTACCGCTTGTTCATTCGCTGTGCCGTCGTTTTTCGGGCAGGGGGATAGAGT
>JAXJVR010000010.1:0-1735 GCA_036308405.1 Acutalibacteraceae bacterium | reverse complement strand
GGTCTGACTTGCCCTTGGGGTCAAAGTCCGAACCGCCCTTACCGCCGCCTATCGGAAGACCTGTAAGTGAGTTTTTGAATATCTGTTCAAAGCCTAAGAATTTAATGATACCCAAATTAACCGACGGGTGCAAACGCAAACCGCCCTTGTAAGGACCTATTGCGCTGTTGAACTGAACACGGTAGCCGGTATTTACCTGAACCTGACCCTTATCGTCAACCCACGGAACACGGAACTTAATCTGTCTTTCGGGATTTACAAGTCTTTCAAGCAAAGCGTCGCGTCTGAAAGCCTCTTCATTTGCGTCAACCACAACTCTTAAAGAGTTAAGAACCTCTTTCACAGCTTGATGAAATTCAGGTTCACTGGGGTTTTCTTTGACTACTCTTTCAATTACTTCATCTACGTATGACATACTGTTTTCCTCCGTTTTCTGTTAAAAGAAAAAAGCACCTTTAATGTAATAACTTAATGATAAAATAATATTTGAATTATTTTTCATCTTTTCACATTAAAGACGCCCTTGCCTTTTTACATATTTTATTCTGACTTTTTAAATGACGAAAGCGTCTTCGAGCACCAAAACTCAAAGACGCCCTTGCCTTTATGCTGTGCATTATACACCATACCCCAAAATTTGTCAACCCTTTTTTTGAAAAAATTTTAAGACTGTTTTAATTGCATACTGTTTTTAAGATTCCTCGTAACACTGTCGCTCGGAATGACATTTGTTTTTTGCGTGCTTTAATAAGTCATTGCGAGCCGACATTGTCGGCGTGGCAATCTCTTTTGCTTTTTCTGATTTCGGCATTTGTTTAGAACTCTTTTGCGGTTTTTAATGCAAAATTTAAAAATCATACCTTTCTATTTCCAAAACTCCGAATTTTGCGTTTTTGAACAGGTCCAATTTTTCTTCATCTATATTTTCAAAAGCTGTCAAATATATCTCTTGACCGGCGCCTAATCTATCAACATAAATCTCATCTGTTTCAATTCTTGCGCCGCTTTCATCTACCGCCTCAATTGTTATGTAATAAGTGCATTGCTTTTTATCCTTGTTTTTTACTTTAACCTCAAGAGATGTATCGAAAAAATATCCGTTATCTGTTACTTTGAATTTTTCAAAAGAAACATCAACATACTTTTGTAATATTTCGATTGTTGTTTCTTCTTTAAAAACATCACCAATCACAGGTATAGTGGGTTCACTATCTGTTGATATATTACTGAAAAGCGAAAAAGCAAAAACAACATAAAGAATTACAAAAATAATAGATAAAACAATTTTGGTTATAAAACCAATCAAAGCGCCTTTACCCGCCGATTTTGCCCTTTTAGGTTTTTTGCCTTCATATATAATAAATAATATTAAACCGGCAAGCGGAATAAAAAAGCCTAAAACAGCAAACCCAAAACTTGAACTATCCTCACTCGTGTTTTGTTTTTGGACATTGTCAAGCCGTGTTCCGCAATTGTTGCAATATAACGAATTATCATCTACATTTTTGCCGCAATTTTTACAATACATACATAACTTCCCTTTCCTTAATATTTTATTTGATTATAAACATTATTAACAGCTTCAATATAACAAATAAACGAAGGATGTTCGCGGTCATTTTGCAAAGCAAATAAGTTTAAATATTATTGAAGAACGAGAATCTTCATATTTTACAATTTTAAGATTATAATTTGACACCTTTATTCTACTACCGATTTTTTCAAAAATCAATAT
>JAXJVR010000009.1:0-5568 GCA_036308405.1 Acutalibacteraceae bacterium | reverse complement strand
TAACAAACTTATGTATACCAAGCAAGATTTTTATGAGGACCAGCTTAAAAAATTAGGTCTTATGAACGATGATGCGTTCACTTGCACTTGCTATATGGATGAGGTCGGCAACAAACCGCAAAAGGGCGATGTGCTTTCATGGGCAGAGTCATCTGCCGTTGTGTATGCTAACTCCGTGCTCGGCGCGCGTTGCAACCGTAATTCAGGTATTATTGATATCATGGGTTCAATAGTAGGTTTTGTGCCATACTTCGGATTGCTTACTGATGAAGGCAGAAAAGCCGACTGGGTGGTAAAAATCGAAACCACCAAAAAACCTGAAGCACAGTTGCTCGGCTCTGCTATAGGTATGAAGGTTATGGAAGATGTTCCCTATATAGTGGGTCTTGATAAGTGGCTCGGCACTACGCTTGACGATGCGGCTTGCACTTATCTTAAAGATTTCGGCGCGGCTACCGCATCAAACGGCGCTGTCGGTCTTTATCATATCGAAAACCTTACTCCCGAAGCGGTAGAACAGGGTAAATCGCTTATTAAAGAAGATGCAAAGGTTTATGTTATAGACGATGCCGAACTTGAAAGAGTTTATAAAAATTATCCTGTTATTTGGAAAAATAAGGGCGCTAAACCCAAACTTTGCTTTATGGGTTGCCCTCATATGAGCCTTGAACAGTTAAAAACATGGACCGATAAGGTTGAAACCGCGCTTAAAGAGGCAGGCAACAAAACCGTAGTAATTCCTACTGTTTTTACTGCAGCTCCCAAAGTTTTAGAAGAGTTTAACAAAACCGAATATGCAAGCAGGCTTAAAGCGACGGGTGTTATAACTTCTTATATTTGTCCGCTTATGTATATGAATAATCCGCTTTGCAAAACAATGCCGGTTATAACATCGTCAAACAAATTGCGCACCTACACAAGCGCACGTTATTATACCGATGATGAGATTCTTACGGCTATTACAAAAGGAGGTAACAAGTAATGAAAGAGTTTAAGGGAAGAGTAGTTACCCCCGGCACAGTTACGGCTAAAGCCGTTGTCACAAAACAAGGCTTTAACACGCTTGCATCTATGCAGATGGCTTTGCAGTTCGGTGACAAGCAAACTAAATGCGGTGACCAAAACAATGCCGACATTTACGGAAAACCGCTTTGCGGTTCAGCGCTCTGCTTACCGCAGACCATAGGCTCTACTACGGGCGGATTGGTGCTTTACTGCGCTTGCGCTATGAAACGCCAACCTGCGTGTATGCTTTTTGCAAATCATATTGATTCGCTCGCGGCGGCAGGAGCCGTGCTTGCGGATGTTTGGGTAGAAGATATAACCATGCCGGTTATAGACTGCTTGGGCGATGAATTTTTAGAGTATGTAAAAGACGGTATGACAATAACCGTTAAAGAAGACGGAACCGTTACGGTAGAATAAAAAATTTTTCAAGCACCTCACACACTTTTATTATGTGTGGGGTGTTGCATTTTTTAGCGGTGTTGATATAAAATGACCTTGTTATAAAAAGCCTCACGGTTTAGTCGTGAGGCTTTAGTCTGTTTATATACAAAAATCGTTTGCGCAGCGTTCTTTTTGCGAATCAAGAATATCTTGCAAAGTAATGCCGTCAAGGTATTCGTTGATAACCTTATTAAGTCCCTGCCAGATAGGCAATGTGGGGCAGTTGCAGCTGCGTCCGCACCCTACGGGGTCATTTTCAAGACACTCAACAGGTGCAAGACTGCCTTCGGTCAGTCTTAAAATATCGCCTACGGTGTATTTATCCGGAGCTTTTGCAAGTTTATAACCGCCCTGGTTACCGCGCACGGTTTTTAAAATTCCCGGTTTGTTAAACGCCGGTATAATCTGCTCTAAATATTTTTTTGAAATGCTTTGTCTGTTTGCAATATCCTTAAGCGGTATATAGCCGTCTTCTATATGCTCTGCAAGGTCAATCATTAAACGAAGCGCATAACGCCCTTTGGTTGAAATTTTCATTTTGAACACTCCTTTGTTTTAACAAATTTATATTACTATAATAACATATATTTAGTAGGTTTTCAACGAATATTAAAAAATTTTAAAAAATACACACTAAACCTATTGACAAAGTAGGTTTAGTGTGTTATAATGCACCCATCTTAAAGATAAAACAAACTTTTGAAAGGGGAAAATAAATTATGAAAAAAGTTTTTATAAACTCGGTTATTCATAATATAAGCAATATGTGTATGCGAATGTATATGTGTCGTATACATTTAGATTTTTGCGGTCATTTTTTCGATGGTTTTTCCATTTTAAAAGCAAACTGTAATTTTGCATAGTCAAAATACGATTTATTGCTTACAGTCGGGGGACTTTATCGAAAGTCCCCTGATTTATTTTTTAGAAAGCAGGTAATTATTATGAAAAACCACTTTGAAAAGCTTGTAAGAGCTAATTTTCGTTTCGGACGAATGTGTCGATGTTGATTTTTGAATTAAACCATTAAAACTATTAAAATTTCAACATTGAAAGGAAAAAACAATCATGAAAAAAATCATTTCACTTTTACTTATATTTACACTTGCATTTACACTTATTTTTTCGCTTACCGCTTGCGGTAACTCTGATTCAATTACAATAGCTGTTCCTAATGATACCACTAATGAAGCGCGCGCTCTGCTTTTGCTTGACGATTTAGGAATTATAAAACTTAAAGACAACGCAGGCATTACTGCAACCGTGCTTGATATAGAAGAAAATCCTCATAACATAGAGTTTAAAGAAGTCGAAGCCGCGCAGTTGCCTAATGTCCTTAAAGATGTAGATTATGCGGTTATCAATTCAAACTATGCCATTGAGGCAGACCTTAACCCAGCAAAAGACGCTTTGGGAATAGAGGGTTCGGCATCGGCATACGGTAATATTCTTGCCGTAAAAGAAGGCAATGAAAACACCGATGCTGTAAAGGCGTTAAATGCGGCGCTTGAAAGCAAACAGGTGGCAGATTTTATTGCAAGCGAATATGACGGCGCAGTTGTGTCTGTAGTAGAAAATTTAACCGACGGATATGATTCTTCTGTTGATTATTCTGCGCTTGCAGGCAAGAGCATTTCAGTTGCGGCATCCCCCACACCGCATGCCGAAATTTTAAATGTTGCAAAAGAAATACTTGCTAAAAAAGATATAACACTTGAAATTAAAGAATTTACCGACTATGTTCAACCCAACAATGTTGTTGAAAGCGGAGAAATAGACGCTAACTATTTTCAACATACGCCCTATCTTGATGATTTTAATAAAGAAAACGGCACACACATTGTATCGGTTGCAGCAATTCATGTTGAACCGCTCGGCATTTACGGCGGTAAGCAATCGGATTTAGAAGCAATTAAGTAAGTTATAAATTCCGGAGGCCATATATGATTGAAATAAAAAATGTATCAAAACAATTTAATACGGCCGACGGTTCGGTCGAGGCGCTTAAAAATGTGTCGCTGTCAATAGCCGACGGAGATATATTCGGCATAATAGGAATGAGCGGCGCCGGTAAAAGCACGCTTGTGCGTTGCATAAATATGCTTGAAAAACCAACCGAGGGCAGTATAGAAATCGACGGTGTAAAAATAGAACAGCTTTCCGAAAAGCAGTTAAGAGATATTCGCCGCAAAACCACAATGATTTTTCAGGGCTTCAATCTTTTAATGCAACGCACCTGCCTTAAAAATGTTGCTTTTCCGTTAAGGCTTGCAGGCAAAAGCAAAAAAGAGGCTTATAAAAAATCACTCGAACTGCTCGAAACGGTAGGCCTTGCAGATAAGGCAAATGCATATCCCATACAGCTTTCGGGCGGACAACAGCAACGTGTAGCCATAGCACGCGCGCTTGCTACAGAGCCAAAGGTTTTGCTTTGTGACGAAGCCACAAGCGCTCTTGACCCAAACACTACAAATTCTATTTTAGATTTAATACGCGATATAAATGAAAAATTAGGTATAACCGTTGTTATCATAACGCATCAGATGAGTGTTGTTGAAAAAATTTGCAAAAATGTTGCAATACTTGATAACGGCAGTGTTGCGGAACAAGGCTCGGTGTCGGAAATTTTTGCTCACCCTAAATCTAAAGCCGCAAGAAAGCTTGTTTTTCCTGAAGAAGACGCAGATTTGCTTGAAAAAGGCAATATAGATGAAAAGCTTATAAGGGTAGTTTTTAACGGTGCTGCCGCAACGGGTTCTCCGCTTATTGCAAAAATGGCGGTTGAAAAGGGTATTGAAGCAAATATATTATACGCGTCTACCAAAAGCATAGGCGGCAAGGTTTACGGCTCAATGATTTTGGGTATACCTAACACAAAAGAGCAGATAATTACGGCTAAAGAGTATCTGCAAAATACTGAAAATATTGAAGCGGAGGAGGTCGACACAAATGTTTAGCGATATATTTTCAAGCGAGACGCTTGCGGAAACCGCAAGAATAATCGAGGCTGAATTTGCCGGCGCCGTTTGGGAAACGGTTTATGTAACAATTTTGGCTTTTGTGTTTTCGGTTATTATAGGCTTACCGCTTGGGGTGTTGCTTGTAGTAGGTGAAAAGGGCGGTATTTTGCCTATGCCTAAAGCACTTATGAAATTTATAAATGCAGTTATAAATATTTTGCGTTCGGTTCCTTTTTTAATACTTATGATTTTAGTATTTCCGCTTACGCGCGCCGTTGTAGGAACGGTTGTCGGCACTACAGCGTCGATAGTTCCGCTTGTTATTGCCGCATTTCCGTTTGTGGCGCGTCTTGCCGAAAGCAGTTTCAGAGAACTTAATCAAAACACGGTTGAAATGGCAAAAAGTATGGGCGCTTCACCTTTGCAAATTATTGTAACGGTAATGATACCCGAATGTATTCCGTCGCTTATTTCAAACGCCACCATCGCAATAACCACAATTTTAGGATACTCTGCTATGAGCGGAATTATCGGCGGTGGCGGACTCGGAAAAATCGCAATAAATTACGGTTATTACAGATATAAATATTTAGTTATGTTTGCGGCGGTTGTTCTGCTCGTTATATTAGTGCAAATATTTCAAACAGTAGGCACTAAACTTGCAGTAAAGCTCGATAAAAGAATAAAAAACAATAAATAATTTCGGAGGAATTGTTATGTCAAACATTTATACATCTGCCGACCAGATAATCGGCAAAACACCCCTTTTGGAACTTACACACATTGAAAGAAAATTTGACTTAAAGGCTAAAATAGTAGCAAAGCTTGAGTATTTTAATCCCGCAGGCTCGGTAAAGGACCGTATTGCAAAGGCAATGATTGATGATGCCGAAAAATCGGGCAAACTAAAACCCGACTCGGTTATTATAGAGCCAACAAGCGGTAACACCGGCATAGGTCTTGCTTCGGTTGCAACCGCAAGGGGTTACCGAATAATTCTTACCATGCCCGAAACTATGTCGGTAGAACGCCGACAGCTCATTAAAGCCTACGGCGCCGAAATTGTTTTGACCGAGGGCGCTAAAGGTATGAATGGCGCTATCGCAAAGGCAGAAGAACTTGCTAAAGAAATACCAAATAGCTTTATCCCCGGTCAGTT
>JAXJVR010000008.1:0-7394 GCA_036308405.1 Acutalibacteraceae bacterium | reverse complement strand
TGTTGGTTGCGGAGGAAGGACTTGAACCAACGACCTTCGGGTTATGAGCCCGACGAGCTACCAACTGCTCTACTCCGCGATATATAGTTTTCTTTGGGTGTAAAAGTATTATACTACATAAATAATTATATTGCAAGAGTTTTTTTATATAATTTAAAATTTATTTTTTAATGCCTATATTTTTCTGCTTAAAGATAAAACACACAGCAGAGTTTTATCTTTGCTGTGTGTTTTATGAAGTGTATTTATAACTCCTCAAATATTTTTGTGCCTTTTGTTTTAAGCCAGCGCATAAATACTGCTGAAACGGCAAATAAGATTGCGGTTACTGTAATAAGGTAAATCGTAGGATTTATATAATTTCTAACTCCAAAATACAGTCCGCAAAGGGCAAATACCAATGCCCAACCGCCGAATAGCGCAATAAACACACTCATACTTTGTTTTACGGGCACCGCCTCATTTGTCCAGTTAAGGTTCGGCATTTTAAGATTAAGCACAAGTCCTAAAACCGCTGTTAAAACAACAAAACCCAAAACCGCAAGCGGAATAAGCAGGACAAAATACCAAACGGGCTTTATTATCCACAAAACCGCCGCGGTAAGTAATGCAGCAGGTATAAGCGTTAAATAAAGGTGCAGTTTAATCTTGGCTTTTAAAACTTCATAGGTGTTAATCGGCAGTGATTTTGCTATGTCGATTGTTTTGCCTTCAAGCGAAACTGACGGTGCTGTCATATCGTTCATTGTGCACATCAGGCACACAGCCGCCGCGCCGAGCAGAGCCGTCAACTGTGGGTTGTTGCCCAAAATCGCATCTAAAAAGTATGTAACGCTTGAGCCTTTGATTATAAGCGCTACCGTGGCAACAGGCATTATTATAATGCCGAGTCCGCAGTTTAACATATATGTCGGACTGCTTAAAAATCTGCGAAATTCCTTTTTTAAAAGAGCCGATTTAACATTTCCGACCTTTAAGGCGTTTTCTTTGTATTTTGCTTTAACAGCACCCTTGTTTGTTGTGGTTATGTTTAAAAAACTGCGTGATAAAACAATATAAATAACCGCAAAAACAGCCAAAGTAATACCGGTAAATATAAGCATTGAGCTTATATTGCCCATAGATGCAAGACCCGCGTGATAAAGCGGATAAACTATAGTTTTGATTTTGTTGCCGAGCGCTTCCGAATTTGCAAGAATAGCCTGCAACAGCTTATATGCCTGCATATATACATAGTAATATCCTACAATAAAGGCGAGTGACAAAACAACGGTTATCATATTTTTGCGTTTTATCTTACTGCTTATAAGCGCTACCAAAAAGCCGAGAACGCAAGAAACGGCAAGCACCGCCACAGATAACACAAACGGTATAATTAAATTTATAATATAACCCAAAATTCCGAGCTTTGCATATTTAAAAATTGCAATTACAGCCGGAATCATAACCAAAAGTTCATACAAAAGTCCGGTTGTATAAACGCCTACCAAGCGTATAAACAATATTTTTGACGGCGAAATCGGCATCGACAGCAACAGGTCATTGTCTTTTGCATTATATAGCGAAGAATATGTATTAAAAACACTGCCGAATACACCGAGCGTAATTCCGACAAGGCTCATTATAGCCGTATACAGCCAACCGTAACCCACAGATACAAGCGGCGCGCACAAAGAGCTTGCCATCATCCAAAAAATGTAGCCGAGCATTGCAAACACCGCTATATACAGCATTAAAAACATAACAATGCCCTTGGCGTCACGGTTTTTGCCTTTTTTATTGTCGCGGTAAACCCAGGCAAAAACTTCTAAAAACTGCTTTTTTAAAAGTGCTTTTGTCATTTGTCTTCCTCCAGTTTGAGAAATACATTTTCGAGCGTGGTGTCGCCCTTGACTTCTTCCATAGTTCCGCTTTTTATAAGCTTACCGTCGGATATAATAGCAACCTTATCGCACAGTTTTTCGGCAACCTCAAGCACATGGGTCGAAAAGAATATAGCGCCGCCGTGGTTGCAAATATCGCGCATTATTTCTTTAAGCAGGTGCGATGCTTTGGGGTCAAGACCTACAAACGGTTCATCCATAATAATAAGCTTTGGGTTGTGTATAAGCGCCGAAATAATGGCAAGCTTTTGCTTCATACCGTGCGAATAAGACGATATAGGTTGAGATAAATCATTTGTTATTTCAAAAGCGGCGGCATATTTGCTTATGCGCTCTTTGCGGTCAGGTGCTGTTACGGCAAAAATATCCGCAATAAAGTTTAAATAATTTATGCCGGTCATAAACTCATAAAGGTCAGGGTTGTCGGGTATATAAGCAATATTCTTTTTGCATTCAATCGGGTTTTCTTTTAAAGAAACACCGTCTATATAAATTTCACCCTCGTCAAATTTTAAAATACCGCACACCGATTTTATAGTAGTGGTCTTGCCGGCGCCGTTGTGGCCGATAAAGCCGTAAATCTCACCCGGCAGTATATGCAGGCTTAAATTATCAACAGCCTTTTTGTCACCGTAAGTTTTTGTCAAATTGTTTATTTTAAGCATTTTAATGTCTCCTCATAAATTAAGTTAAATTAAAACCACCTACACCGCTTATTATACTCACATACAAGCCGCAGGTCAATATTCTGTTCTTTAAGATTTGATTAAATTGATGTTGTATTTTTCAGCAAAAGCGTCATAATAAATATGCTAAATATTTTCAAACAAACTTAATATTGAATTACTTGTATTGCAGGGGATATTTATATGCTCTTTTGCGTTTATCGACTATTGAAGTTTGTGTTTTTTGCGCATCTGCTTCGGTGGGCGCATTTTTTATTTTTTATTTTAAGGAGAGTTGGAGCAAATGAAAAATTTTTTAACGGTGATTTTGACATTATGCCTTGTTTTTGCTGTGGTGCTTATGACTGCGA
Organism: Acutalibacteraceae bacterium; assembly: GCA_036308405.1. Classification (GTDB taxonomy): domain Bacteria; phylum Bacillota; class Clostridia; order Oscillospirales; family Acutalibacteraceae; genus UBA737. Next base: position 4,475 of record JAXJVR010000008.1, on the reverse strand, counting down.
GCACAGAAACCGCAACAAGCGGAACAACCGGTGACTGCACTTGGACCCTTGACGGCACCGTGCTTACAATAAGCGGTAACGGAAATATGGGTAGTAATTATTCTTTTGTCGAAAGGCCTTGGGAACAGATGTTACAAGTGTTATAATCGAAAACGGCGTTACAAGCATAGGCAAATACGCATTTTATAATTGCTTTATAAAATAACAAACGCCACGGCAGGTCACCGACCCGCCGTGGCATTTTATATGTATGCAGAAATTAAATTAACACAAGTAGGGTGAGGGCTCGGCTCTCACCGCAAAAACGAGATTGCCGCGCCGACAAAGTCGGCTCGCAATGACACATTAAAGCAACAAAAAAACAAACGTCATTCCGAGTGACCGTGTCACGAGGAATCTCAAAAACGGTGATTTTCGGCAGGAGTAAACCCCTGCCCTACATAGCAGAGATTTTAAAATTTCATCTTTGTAGGGGATGATGCCCACATCATCCCGCAAGGACAGATGAATTGATTAAATTTCACGGTGCGATGAAGGGCATCGCACCCTACAAGGCAAAACTTTAAAGTTTTATCACAGTAGGGTGAGGGCTTGCTCTCACCGCAAAAACGAGATTGCCACGCCGACAAAGTCGGCTCGCAATGACACATTAAAGCAACAAAAAAACAAACGTCATTCCGAGCGACCGAGTCAAGAGGAATCTCACTGTAAAAAACGCTGACTTTTTTAAAAGTTTACTCCTGCCGAGCTATTTTATTCGCCTTAATTTTAAGCTTTAATTGTAAAATCAAAAATACTAAATACCACACAGCTACAACTACTGCGCAAGATGTAAAAAGTATATCTCCGTTTTTGGTATACGGCGTTTGCTCGTCCGAAAAATACACCGTATCGCAAATAACACCCTGTGTATTGGGTTCAAGCACTGTTTTTATTCTGCCTTTTGAGTCGATTGTTGCCGAAATACCCGAATTTGCCGAGCGCACAAGACACCTGCCGTTTTCTACACTGCGAAAAACTCCGTGAGCCAAATGTTGCCACATAGCAGGCGAGTCTTTAAGCCACGAATCGTTTGTGACTTCTATCATAAGCTCGGCACCGTCAGCCACGCTCTTCCTGGTAAGACCGGGGTAAATACTTTCAAAACATATAATATTGCCGACATTTCTATCTTTTATCTGCATCAGCGCCGTATCGGTGCCGGGCGCATAGTCGTCTTCTATTATATTAAGTTCGTTCAAAAACGGAAAAATTTTTGACAGCGTGTTTTTGTAAGGCATATATTCACCAAAAGGCACTAACTGTCTTTTGGTGTAAGCAGATTTTAACTCGCTTTTATCAACAAGCAGGGTGTTGTTTGTGCTGACGCCGTTTTTTTTAAGCAATACGCCTGCAAGCAACGGTGTGTCGGTTGTTTTTGAAATTTTTTTATATTTGCTTAACGATTTTTCGCTTTTATATACTTTGGGCACGGCGCTTTCGGGCCATATAATAAGTTCGGTATCGCTTTCTATATTTTCTGTTGTAAGTCTTGTATAGACATCATAGCAGATTTTATCCCCGTCCGAACTCCATTTTTCATCCTGCTCGACACTGCCTTGCACTGTCATAATGTTTATTTTATCTTTAGAGTCGGCTTGAGGCTCGGTGTTAAGCCTTATAAAGCCGAAAATCATATTAGCACAAAAAACAACTGCCGCCGTGACTGCCGTGACCGTGCGCTTTTTCGGGGGATAAACAATCGACAAAGCAATCAGCGCATTAACCGACAGTATGAGCATATCAACCCCGTCAATACCGAAAACCGACGCGCTTTGTATAAGCACGGTGGCCTTATACTGACCGAGTGCAACCCTAACCCAAGGAAAAGAAAGTTCGCTTATTTGTGTAAGCTTTTCGGCTGTTAAAATACCTAAAATTGCAACCGTGCAGGTTAAGCACGGACTTTTTGCAATCGGCTTGCAGGCAAGAGTGGGTATGCACCAAAGCGCGCCGTGAACAAGGCTTATACCAAACCACGCAAGCGCCACAACAGCAACCGAAGAGCCGTTTGTAAGGTTTGCAAAATCAAGCGGATAAAACCATAAAAACCAATAATATATGCAAATATGATATACTGCGCCGAATAAAATACCGTTTCGCAAACACAAAACCGTTTTGTCGCAGCTGTGCTTAATCATTACATAAAAAAACGGCACAAACGAAACCCACGAAAGCCAAAAAAGGCTTGAAAATGTTAAAGGTAAAGCGGAAAGAACCGCGCTGATTATAATTAAAACACAGGGCTTTGTAAAAAACTTTTTAAGTTTCATTTTTTACCTCCTGTGTTTTACAAATGATATTATTTTTACAAATTTTTATAATATGCTACTGCGAGTGCATCGCAACGCTCATTTTCGGGGTGGCCGGCGTGACCCTTTACCCAGTTTATAGTAACATCGTGTGTTTTTAAAAGGTTTAAAAGTTTTTCCCATAAATCAGAATTTAAAGCCGGTTTTTTATCCGCCTTTCGCCAACCGTTTTTTTGCCAAGATACCGCCCAACCCTTGCTTATTGCGTCGGCAACATATTTTGAATCGGTTGTAAGCGTTACACTGCACGGCTCTTTCAGACAGCCGAGCGCCTCTATAACGGCGGTAAGCTCCATGCGGTTGTTGGTGGTGTTAATTTCGCCGCCCGAAAGCTCTTTTTCACGTCCGTTATAACGCAAAACAGCGCCCCAACCGCCCGGCCCCGGATTGCCCGAACACGCTCCGTCGGTAAAAATTTCTACTTTTTTCATAAACCTACTCAATACTTTCTGAAACTGCCTATAACCTTGCCGAGCACCATCGGTTTTTCGGGGTATATAGGTGAAAAATCGGGGTTTTCGGGCATAAATATAACCTGCGAACCTTTTAAAATAAGGCGCTTTACGGTAGCGTCTTCGCCGTCCATACCTATGATTATATCGCCGCTTCTGCAGGGCGCGTTTTTGTCTGCGATTACAATATCACCGTCAAGAATACCTGCGTCACGCATACTAAGTCCTACTACTTTAAGCGCAAAAAGTCCTTCAGCGTTTTTTGTTGGGTAGGGAATATAATCTTCAATCTGCTCAATCGCCAAAATAGGCTGACCTGCGGTAACGCGGCCTACAAGCGGAACCATAGAGGCGTCAAAATCATTTTCAAGGCGAATTGCTCTTGAATATTTTGCATCGCGGATAATATAACCCTCTTCTTCAAGAACATTCAGTATTGCGTGCACGGTGGATGTCGATTTTATACCCGTAGCCGAACATATTTCACGCACGGTTGGCGGAATGCCGTTTTGCATTTTTTTAACAAGAAAGTTGTATACCGCCTCTTGCTTTGGGGTAAGGGGAGTTTTTTCCATAACATATACCTCGCCGAACATTTATTCGATTTTATTATATCACAGTAAACCTCGGCTTTCAAGAGGCGGTTTTGTTTTTTGAAAATATTTCTTTAAGTCCTAATATTATAAGAAAACCGCCGAACATTTTACTTATCAGACCTGCGCCTATAAAATCGGTGAACAAAAAGCCTGCAACCGCGCCTATAATTCCGCCTGCGACAATAGGCAGGGTTGTTTTCCATTTGATTTGTTTTTTAGCGGCATAAATAATCACCGCTACGGTTGCTATCGGGATAAAGAAAAGCAGATTTATACCTTGTGCCTTAAGTTGCGGTGTGTCTTTAAAAACGGTAAGATATATTATAAGCACGGCGCCGCCGCCAAGGCCCATACCGCCGATTATTCCCGAAAAAAGCCCTGCAAAAAGGGCGCCGATATTCACTTTATAAGCAGGCGGATGCCTGCGTAAATCATAAATCCGGCAAAAATTTTGTTAAGGATGCGGTTAGAAATTTTTTTAAGCGCAAATGTAGCAAAAACAGAACCTATAACTCCCGACGGAATATACACAAAACTGTCGGCAAGCGTTACGGTGCCTTTAAAAAGATACAGCGCGGCGCTTAATACCGTAATCGGCAAAATAACCGCTACCGCGTTTGCATGGGCAGATTTTTGGTCTAAACCGAGGCGCTTTAACATAGGCACGGCTATCATTCCTCCGCCTGCGCCGAAAATGCCGTTTACAAGCCCTACCGCCGCTCCGGCAGAGGCGGTTTTTAGATATTTTTTAATGCTTTTCATACAAATCACCAAAAAATATTTTGACCCGATATGTATAAAAAATGCTATTGTAATATATAAAATAAGGTGATATAATACTTTTGTATATGTATTTTCAGGGGTGGTTCTTTGTTTACCGAAATAATGGGACTTAAAACTGAATATGAAATATGGGGCGAGGGAGATATACCCGTATTGTTGCTTCACGGTTGGGGCGCGTCGTTTGATACCTTTCGAGGCATAGTGTCGGCGCTTTCCGACAGGTGCAAACTTTACGCCGTAAATTTTCCGGGTTGCGGTAACAGTCAGGTTATGCCTGAACCTTGGAATTTGGA
>JAXJVR010000007.1:0-7402 GCA_036308405.1 Acutalibacteraceae bacterium | reverse complement strand
TTCGCCGTGCTATTTGCGAAAAGTTTAATTTTGCATCTTTAGAGTTTCAGTCGTTAGAAGGTCTTATAAAGGCAATCGGCATTGACGAGTGTGATTTGTGCACATATTGTTGGAACGGAAAGGAATAAATTATGCATACTAATTCTAAATCTGAAGCATACGCAGCTGCGGGCGTTGATATTACCGCAGGTTATAAATCTGTAGAACTTATGAAAGAGCATATTGCAAGAACCCGTAACGCCGGCTGTCTTGACGATGTAGGCGGTTTCGGCGGTTGCTTCGGTTTACCGAGTGGTTTAGAAGAACCGGTTTTGGTAAGCGGAACAGACGGTTGCGGAACAAAGGTTAAGCTTGCTATTCTTATGGACAAACATGACACCATAGGTATAGATGCGGTTGCAATGTGCGTTAATGACATTATATGCTGCGGCGCAAAGCCACTATTCTTTTTAGACTATATTGCCTGCGGCAAAAATGTTCCCGAAAAAATTGCTTCTATAGTAAGCGGTGTTTGTGAGGGTTGCGTTCAGTCGGGCGCTGCGCTTATCGGCGGTGAAACCGCAGAACACCCCGGTATGATGCCGGTTGATGATTATGACCTTGCAGGTTTTGCTGTAGGTATTGTTGAAAAGAAAAAAATTCTTGATAATAATACAGTAAAGTCTGGCGATGTTGTTATTGCGCTTTCTTCAAGCGGTGTTCACTCAAACGGTTTTTCGCTTGTGCGCAAGGTATTTGATATTGAAAACTGCGACCTTAACGCATATAAAGATGAACTCGGCGGCAAATCTTTGGGTGAAACATTGTTAACACCTACAAAAATTTATGTTAAACCGGTGCTCGCTTTGCTTGAAGAAGTAAATGTTCATGCAATTTCACATATAACCGGCGGCGGTTTTTATGAAAATATTCCGCGCAGTCTTCCAAAAGGTTATTCGGTAAAGGTTGATAAGTCTTCACTTAAAATATTGCCTATATTCGACCTTATTCAAAAAGTCGGTGGTATTTCGGAACGCGATATGTTTAACACTTACAATATGGGCGTGGGTATGAGCATAGTAGTAGCAAAAGAAGACGCCGAAAAAGCACTTGAAGTGTTAAAAGCAAACGGTGAAGATGCCTATATAATCGGCTCCGTTATAGAAAGTGACGAGGGTGTAATAATTGGATAATAAAAATGTTGTTGTTTTGGTATCAGGCGGCGGCACAAATCTTCAGGCGCTTATTGACGCGCAAAACAGGGGAGAACTCGGTTGCGGTAAAATAACCTGCGTTATTTCTTCAAAAGCCGATGCGTATGCGCTTGTTCGTGCCAAAAACAACGGAATAAAAACTCGAACACTTGAAAGGAAAGAATATGCAGACATTGCGTCTTACAGCAAGGCTATGCGTGATGCTCTGCTTGAAGAGCAGGCTGATGTTATTGTATACGCAGGCTTTATGACGATACTTGACGAAAATGTTTGTGATACTTTCAGCGGAAAAATGATAAATGTTCACCCTGCGCTTATTCCGTCTTTTTGCGGCAAAGGTTATTATGGCTTGCATGTTCACGAAAAGGCGCTTGAAAAGGGTGTCAAGGTGTCGGGAGCAACCGTTCATTTCGTAACGGCCGAGTGTGATGCAGGACCTATTATTTTGCAAAAAGCGGTTGAGATTATGCAAGATGACACACCCGAAACTTTACAAAAGCGCATTATGGAGCAGGCTGAGTGGAAGATTTTACCGCAAGCCGTAAGGCTTCTTTGCGATGAAAGAATTACTATTAAAAACGGCAAAACATATATAAAATAATTTGGAGGTTTTGTTATGAAAATTCAAACTCTTGAAAACGAACTTAATTCTTTAGCCTATCACGGCAGAGGTATAATAATCGGCAAAAGCGCCGACGGCAAAAAGGCAATTACTGCATATTTTATTATGGGTCGCAGTGAAAACAGCCGTAACCGTGTATTTGTTGAAGAGGGCAACGGTATCAGAACGCAAGCCTTTGATGAGTCAAAAATGACCGACCCTCATCTTATTATATATTCACCTGTCAGAGTGCTCGGTAACAAGACCATAGTAACCAACGGTGACCAAACAGATACAATTTATGAGCTTATGGATAGGCAAATGACATTTGAGCAGGCGCTTCGCACCCGCGAGTTTGAAGATGACGTGCCTAATTATACACCGCGAATTTCGGGCATTATACGAACCGAAAACGGCGATATGAATTTTGCTTTATCAATTCTTAAATCGGCAGAAGGCGACCCTTCGTCTTGTCAAAGATATAATTTTGCTTATTCTACACCTATTGCAGGCAGGGCAAAATTTATTCACACATATAACGGTGACGGTAATCCGTTGCCGAGTTTTGAGGGTGAGCCTAAAACACTTTCGTTACCCGATGTTGATATTGACACAATGACCGACATTATCTGGAAAAATCTTAACAGTGATAATAAGGTTTCGCTTTTTGTAAGATATATCGACTTGACTTCGGGCGAGTTTGAGTCAAGAATAGTTAACAAAAACAAGTAATTCAAAGGGTGGTTTAATATGAAAGAATTTGAGTTGAAATACGGTTGCAATCCAAATCAAAAACCTGCAAAGATATATATGAAAGACGGCGGTGAACTGCCGATTGAAATTTTATGCGGAAGACCGGGTTACATCAATTTTCTTGATGCGTTTAATTCCTGGCAACTTGTAAAAGAACTTAAAGAGGCTTTGGGTTTACCTGCCGTTACATCTTTTAAGCATGTAAGTCCTACATCTGCGGCAGTGGGTATTCCGCTTTCAGACGATTTAAAAAAAGCCTGCTTTGTTGATGATATTGAAGACCTTGATAATTCGCTTCTTGCATGTGCCTACGCGCGTGCGCGCGGAACCGACCGTATGTGCTCATTCGGTGATTGGGTTGCCCTTTCGGATGTTTGCGATGTTACAACCGCAAAGTTAATTAAGCGCGAGGTTTCGGACGGTGTAATTGCTCCCGGATATGAACCCGAAGCGCTTGAAATATTAAAAACAAAAAGAAAAGGTAATTATAATATTGTAAAAATAGACCCCGATTACGTGCCTGAAGCTATTGAAACAAAACAGGTTTACGGCATTACTTTTGAGCAAGGCAGAAATAACTTTAAAATCAACCGTGAGCTTTTGGACAATATAGTTACAACAAACAAAAATCTGCCAGACAGCGCAGTGCGCGATTTAATAATCTCGCTTATAACACTTAAATATACACAATCAAACTCTGTTTGCTATGCGTTTGACGGTCAGGCAATAGGTGTAGGCGCAGGTCAGCAGTCGCGTATTCACTGCACACGCCTTGCAGGCACTAAGGCAGATACTTGGTTTTTGCGTCAGCACAGTAAAGTGTTAAATCTGCCTTTTAAAGATACACTCGGCAGACCGGACCGTGACAATGTAATTGACGGTTATATAAATCAAAACGAAGAAGATGTTTGCGCAGACGGCATTTGGCAGAAGTATTTTACACAACAACCCGAAAAGTTTACTTTAGAGGAACAAAGGGCTTATCTTGATACCATCGACGGCGTAGCGTTAGGCTCTGACGCGTTTTTCCCGTTTGACGACAATATTGAGCGTGCTAAACGCAGCGGTGTAAAATATATTGCAGAACCCGGCGGTTCTATACGCGACGATATTGTTATTGAATGTTGTAACAAATATAATATGACTATGGCATTTACCGGAATGCGTTTATTCCACCATTGATTTTAGGAGCAGTTATGAAAATTTTAGTTGTAGGCGGCGGCGGAAGAGAGCACGCCATTATTAAAAAACTTAAAGAAAACAGTAATGTAACAAAAATTTATGCATTGCCCGGAAACGGCGGTATCGCGGCAGACGCAGAATGCGTCGGTATTTCTGCCACCGATATTGACGCCATAGTTGATTTTGCCGTAAGCAATAGCATTGATTATGCGGTTGTAGCGCCTGATGACCCGTTGGTGCTCGGCTGTGTTGATGCACTTAATCAAAAAGGAATTGCTTGTTTCGGTCCTGATAAGGCGGCGGCAATTATTGAAGGAAGTAAAGTTTTTTCAAAAAATCTTATGAAAAAATACGGTATTCCGACAGCAGCTTACGAGGTATTTGACAATATTGATAAAGCGCTTGAATATCTTGAAACAGCGCCTATTCCTACCGTTATTAAAGCAGACGGCTTGGCGCTCGGCAAAGGCGTAATAATCGCAAATACGCGTGATGAAGCCAAAGATGCCGTTATTTCAATTATGAAAGACAAGCAGTTTGGTAAAAGCGGCGACAACATTGTAATAGAAGAATTTTTAACAGGACCGGAGGTGTCGGTGCTTTCGTTTACCGATGGTAATACGGTAGTTCCGATGATTTCTTCAATGGACCACAAGCGTGCCGGTGATAACGATACCGGTCTTAATACCGGCGGTATGGGCACTATAGCGCCAAATCCTTATTACACCGATGCGGTTGCTGATGAGTGTATGCAAAAAATCTTTTTGCCGACTATCCGCGCTATGAAATCGGAAGGCAGAACCTTTAAAGGATGTTTGTATTTCGGTTTAATGCTTACACCTGACGGTCCTAAAGTTATAGAATACAACTGCCGTTTCGGCGACCCCGAAACACAGGTAGTGTTACCTTTGCTTGAAAGTGACTTACTTACGGTTATGCAGGCTGTAACCAACGAAACTCTTGCCGAGACCGAAGTAAAATTCAGCAACAAAAGCGCGTGCTGTGTAATAATGGCGTCAAAAGGGTATCCGTCATCTTATGAAAAAGGTTACGAAATCACAATTCCCCAAGACCTGCTTGACAGCACCTATGTTGCGGGTGCAACACTTAAAGACGGCAAATTGTTGACATCGGGCGGCAGGGTGCTTGGTGTTACATCGGTTAAAGACACTTTAAAAGACGCTATTGATGCGTCATATAAAAAGGTAGAAAGAATTAAATTTGACAATCGTTATTACCGTAACGATATCGGCGCAAAGGCTTTACAAGCATCGGAGGCAGAATAAATGGTATACAGAGTATTTGTTGAAAAGAAAAAAGAACTTGCAAACGAAGCAAAAGGTTTGCTCAGCGAAGCTAAAAATTTGTTAGGTATTAAAAATCTTACCGATGTAAGAATTTTTAACCGTTACGACGCAGAAAATATTACCGAAGACCTTTTTAATTATGCCATTGGCACGGTTTTTTCGGAACCACAGCTTGATATTACTTCAAGCGAACTTAATATAACGGACGCTACCGTTTTTGCTGTTGAGTATTTGCCCGGTCAGTTTGACCAGCGTGCAGACTCCGCGGCGCAGTGTATACAGATTATATCACAGGGTGAGCGTCCCATAATTCGCTCGGCAAAGGTTTATGCGCTTTACGGTGACCTTACCGAAAATGATATAAAAGAGATAAAAAAATATGTAATTAACCCCGTAGAAGCACGCGAGGCAGAGCTTAAAAAGCCTGAAACTCTTACTGCTGATTACGATATACCCACAACCGTTAAAACTCTTGACGGATTTTTGTCGCTTGACCGTGCAGGACTTGAACAGTTTGTAAAGGATATGGGTCTTGCAATGGACGCTGACGATATTGCGTTTTGTCAAGATTATTTTAAATCTGAAAACCGTGAGCCTACCATTACCGAAATCCGTATGATAGATACATACTGGTCGGACCATTGCCGTCATACAACATTTTTGACGGTTATTGACGATGTTAAGTTTGAGGATGAGCTTTTACAAAGCGCTTATGAAGAGTATCTTGCAGTTCGCAAGGAACTCGGCAGAACAAAGCCTATATGCCTTATGGACCTTGCTACCGTTGCTGTTAAATATTTAAAAGAGCACGGAAAACTTGACAAACTCGATGAATCTGAAGAAATAAACGCTTGCACCGTAAAAATCAACGTTGATGTTGACGGCGTTAGCGAGCCTTGGCTTTTGCTCTTTAAAAACGAAACACACAACCACCCGACTGAAATTGAGCCTTTCGGCGGTGCGGCAACCTGCATAGGCGGCGCAATTCGCGACCCGCTTTCGGGACGCGCGTATGTTTACGGCGCAATGCGTGTAACCGGTGCCGCTGACCCGACTGTTCCGGTAAGCGAAACAATACCCGGCAAATTGCCGCAACGCAAAATAGTTACAACTGCCGCAGCGGGTTATTCTTCATACGGTAACCAAATCGGACTTGCTACCGGCATCGTTGATGAAATTTATCATCCCGGATATGCCGCAAAGCGTATGGAAATCGGTGCTGTTATTGCCGCCGCTCCGCAGGAAAATGTTCGCCGTGAAGTGCCAACACCGGGTGACATTGTAATTCTTTTGGGCGGAAGCACAGGCCGCGACGGCATTGGCGGTGCTACCGGTTCTTCAAAGGCACACACCACACAGTCGGTTGAAACCTGCGGTGCAGAGGTGCAAAAGGGTAACGCTCCCGAAGAGCGCAAACTTCAAAGACTCTTCCGCAACAAAACCGCAACACAGATGATTAAGCGTTGCAACGACTTCGGCGCAGGCGGTGTATCGGTTGCAATAGGCGAACTTGCTGACGGTCTTGAAATAAATCTAAATGCTGTTCCTAAAAAGTATGACGGTCTTGACGGCACCGAAATTGCTATCAGCGAATCGCAGGAGCGTATGGCTGTTGTTGTTGAAAAAGAGAATGTTGACGCATTTTTGGCGCTTGCCGCACAAGAAAATTTGCAGGCTTGCCCCGTAGCAGTCGTTAAAGAAGAACCGCGCCTTGTTATGAATTGGAACGGCAAAAAGATAGTAGATATAAGCCGTGAATTCTTAAATTCAAACGGTGCGGATAAACATATTGTAATTACACCCGAATCACCTAAATCTTTCGGCGGCGCTGTAGAAGGCGGATTTTGCGATAATTACAAAAAAATTGCCGCCGACCTTAATATGTGTTCAAAGCGCGGTCTTTCAGAGCGTTTTGACTCTACCATAGGTGCAGGAACCGTTCTTATGCCTTTCGGCGGTAAAAATCAGTTAACACCTATACAAGCTATGGTTCAAAAGATTTCGGTTGAGAAAAAGCACACAGATGACTGCTCGCTTATGGCTTGGGGGTATAATCCGTTTATTACCGAGCAAAGTCCGTATCACGGCGCATATTTGGCGGTTGTTGAATCGGTAAGCAAACTTATAGCAACGGGCGCAGAGTTTAAGGATGTTTATTTAACTTTCCAAGAATATTTTGAAAAACCCGGCACAGACGGTAAGCGTTGGGGTAAACCGCTTGCGGCATTGCTCGGTGCGTTTAAAGCACAAAAGGAACTTGAAATCGGCTCAATAGGCGGTAAAGATTCTATGAGCGGTTCTTTTGAAGATTTAGATGTTCCGCCGACCCTCGTTTCTTTTGCGGTAACAACCGAAAAGGTTAAAGA
>JAXJVR010000006.1:0-1292 GCA_036308405.1 Acutalibacteraceae bacterium | reverse complement strand
GTGGCAATAGTAGGACCTACCGGAGCCGGCAAAACGACTATGGTTAATCTGCTTATGCGTTTCTTTGAAATAAACAGCGGCTCAATTTTGATAGACGGTGTTCCTATATCCGATTTAAAGCGTGAAAATTTGCACGAGCTTTTCGGTATGGTTTTGCAGGATACCTGGCTTTTTGAAGGAACAGTGCGTGAAAATCTTGTTTATAATATGCAAGATGTGTCTGATGATGAACTTGAACGAGTGTGCAAAACCTGCGGTATATCGCATTTTGTGCATTCGCTGCCGCAAGGATTTGATACTGTGCTCAGTGAAAGCACTATGATTTCTGCGGGTCAAAAACAGTTGCTTACCATTGCGCGCGCTATGCTTCAAAATGCGCCTATGCTTATTCTGGATGAGGCAACCTCATCTGTAGATACACGCACCGAGGCTATAATTCAAAAAGCTATGGATGAGCTTACAAAAGACAGAACAAGTTTTGTTATAGCCCACAGACTTTCTACAATTAAAAATTCCGACCTTATTCTTGTTATGAAAGACGGCGATGTTATCGAAAGCGGTAATCATGACGACCTTATGGCAAAGGGTGGTTTCTACAGCGAGCTTTACAACAGCCAATTTGAACAAACGGCTTAAAAACGGGGGATCTATATGAAAGTAAAATATATAACTATAGAGCGTGAATACGGCAGCGGCGGCACCGAGATTGCCGAAAAAGTATCCGAAAAATGCGATGTTTGCTGTTTTGGTAAAGAAATACTTGAAAGAGCCGCCGAAAAACTTAATATTTCGGTAGCAGAAGCCGAAGAATATGAGGAAAGCGTGACAAACAGCTTTTTATACTCGGTGTTTTTAATGAATAAAATTCAAACTGCGGACTCGGTTGACCTGCCTATCGAAGGCAGGTTGTCTGTGGCGGAGCATCAGATAATAACCGAACTTGCCCGTCACGGTTCGGCAGTATTTGTCGGGCATTGCGCCTGCGAATCTTTGAAAAAAGAGTCGGGCGTGATAAGGGTGTTTATAAAAGCCGATGATGAGTTTAAACAGCAAAGAGCAGTAGATGTTTACGGCATAAATGAAAAAGACGCGCCGTCGGTTTGCCGCCGTTACGATAAAAAAAGAGCCAATTATTATGCTTTCGGCACTTCAAAAAAATGGAACGATATGAGTAATTACGATATGATTCTCGACAGTTCGAAAATCGGCATAAACGGTTGCGTAAATGCAATTTCCGCTTTGCTTGACAAATAAAAAGTTTTACATAAAAAGCGCCCCTCGAAATCAAACGG
>JAXJVR010000005.1:0-5952 GCA_036308405.1 Acutalibacteraceae bacterium | reverse complement strand
AGTCCGCCGCCGAAAGAGTCACCGCCGCCTACACGGTCAACAATGTGCAGGTGATATGATTTAGAGAAGCAGTAATTTTCACCGTCATAAAGCATACCTGCCCAGTCGTTATCACTTGCAGAAATTGAAGAACGCAATGTAATTGCAACCTTTTCAAAGCCGAATTTATCTGCAAGTTGCTTTGCAACCGACTTGTAACCCTCGTGATTTAATTTACCGCCGTATATGTCGGTGCCTTCTGCCTCTATACCGAAAACATCCTTTGCATCTTCTTCGTTAGAAATGCACACATCAACATACTGACACAAATCTGTCATAGCAACTCGTGCCTCTTCACGAGTCCACAATTTACCGCGGTAGTTAAGGTCGCAAGAAATTTTAACGCCCTTTGCCTTTGCAACTTTGCAAGCCTCACGGCAAATCTCAACAACATTGGGTCCTAACGCAGGTGTAATGCCTGTAAAGTGGAACCAATCTGCGCCTTCAAAAATTTTATCCCAATCAAAATCTTCGGTAGTTGCCTGCTGAATGGCAGAATATTTACGGTCATAAATGCAAACAGAACCACGCTGTGAAGCGCCTTTTTCAAGATAATAGATACCTACACGGTCACCGCCGCGGACAATGTTTGATGTATCAACACCGAATGAACGGAGTGAATCAACAGCCGCCTGACCTATTGCGTGTTTAGGAAGCTTTGTTACATAAGCGCTATCCATACCGTAATTTGCGAGCGATACGGCAACATTTGCCTCACCGCCGCCGAATGTTGCTTGCATCTGGTCATTTTGGAAGAAACGGTAATAACCGTTAGGAGCCAAACGAAGCATTATTTCACCAAAAGTAATAATTCTTGCCATTATCCTCTAATCTCCTTTAAAAGTTCTACAGCTTCACGGGTTAACTGTTCGATTTCATCAAACTTACCGTCGGTGATTTTATCACCGGGAACCATCCAACTGCCGCCGCAAGCAAAAATTGCCTTGCAGTTTAAATATTCGGCAAGGTTTTTAGGTCCTATACCGCCGGTTGGCATAAACTTAATTTTTGTATAGGGCGCCGCCATTGCCTTAATCATCTTAACGCCGCCTGCCGCTTCAGCAGGGAAAAATTTAAGATATGTAAGACCTAAAGACATAGCCTGCTCAACCTCGCTCGGAGTGCAGACACCCGGAATTATCGGATAGCCTTTTTCAATACAGTGCTTTACAACAATGGGGTTAAGACCGGGGCTTACTATAAAAGAAGCGCCTGCCGCCATTGCAGCGTCAGCCTGTTTTGGTGTAAGCACTGTGCCTGCCGCAATAAGAAAATCGGGATATTCTTTTGCAATAAGTTTTATTGCATCTTCGGCGGCATCTGTTCTGAAAGTAACCTCTGCACAGCAAAGACCGCCTTTTTTAAGAGCAGCCGCAAGCGGAACCGCATCTTTTGCGTTGTCAATTTTGATAACCGGTACTACACCGATATCGCTGATTTGTTTAATCAAATTTTCCATACGCTTTTCCTACCTTTAAAAGAAAATATTTACATAAATAATTTTACCACATATCAAAATATTGTCAATGGTAAAACCGATAAAATTTTAAAGTTGCTTTTTAAATATTGGGTTACAGTAATCAAATATCGCTTTGAGCAGCAATGACTTTGTTTTGTAAGCTCCCTCTGTCGAGGGAGCTGTCAGCGAAAGCTGACTGAGGGAGAGAAAAGCCCTAAATTTTCAATTATTTTATATTCTCTCCCTCCGTATTTTGCTACGCAAAATCCACCTCCCTCATCAGAGGGAGGCAAAGAAAGTTGTTTATTGAGCGCTTTCTTCGGTGGTTTGTTCTTGTGTATCATCGGTATTTTCTTCTGCTTCGGCACCGGGGGCATCAAGCGCCGTGCCCGCGTGTGCGGTGCAAACACCCGGAACATTACTCTTCTTATACCAACCTACAGCTTTTGAAGGGCAAGCATCGGTAGCAAGAAGTCCGCTTGATGTGCAGTAATAGCGCTCGACAGCGTAACTGCTTTCATCAAAAGATTTTGCCTCAAGACCCGAATGAATTTTTGACATAACGGCACCCCACATTTTTTGCGCTATAGCGCTATCGGGAATAGTCTGCTGTGTATCGTAACCGCACCAACAAGACGCAACATAATACGGCGAGCCGCCGACAAACCACAAATCGTTTGAATTATTTGATGTGCCCGTTTTTGCATAAATTTTCATATTGGGTATATAACCTGCGGCTCCGCGGCCCGTGCCGTTAGAACCGTATACAACATTTTGAAGCAACTTGTTCATAACTGTTGCCGTGTCTTCGCTTATAGCCACAACCGACTCAACTTCTTCATTAGAAAGAACAACATCATTGTGTTGATTATAAACCGCATAATAAAGTGTTGGCTCATGATAAAGTCCGCCGTTGCCGAAAATAGCATACGCCGCCGCAGACTCTATAGTAGTTATACCGCCGTTTGTTCCGCCCATACCAAGCGGTGACATGTCAATATCGTTTTCGTTAAGTGTGGTAATACCAAGCTTTTGGGTTAAAAAGTCATAACTTACCTGCGGTGTAAGTTTGTTAACAAGATAAACCGGTATTGTATTTATAGAGCGTTCAAGCGCATACTGCACTGTAACATTACCCCAATAAGAATTATACCAGTTTTTAGGAGTCCAGCCGTTATATTTTGCAGCCGTATCGTTAACTATTGAAGAATAATTAACTATACCCTCTTCAATAGCGGGCGCATAAGCCGCAATAGGTTTCATAGTAGAGCCAGGCTGACGAATAGCGTCGGTAGCGCGGTTAAAACCGGATAAACCGAGATTTACGGTCTTTTCACCTATACCTCCGGCAAGACCCAATACCCTGCCGTTATAGTCCATAACTGTAAAGGCGCCTTGCAGTTGTTTTCCGTCTTTACCTTTTATTCCGTAAGCGTCTGAATTTGAAAATACTTCATCAACAGTTGACTGAATTGCGGGGTCAACCGTTGCATAAATCTTGTAACCGCCACTGTAAAAATTTTCGGCGGCGTGCGCATCGTCCCAACCGTATTTATCGGCAAGGTCATTTGTGACCTGCGCAATAAGCGCGTCCACAAAATAATTATTTATAGCACTTTCGTTTAATTCATCTTTTGAAGCGACTAAATTAAATTGGTCATTAAGTGCAGATGTATACTCATCTTCGGTTATATAACCCTCTTCACGCATAAGCGCCAACACCGTTTCACGACGGTCTTTGTTATTTTCGGGTTGGTCATCAGGCGCATAATAAGACGGCGCTTTCGTGATTGACGCAAGCGAAGCGCACTCAAGCAATGTAAGTTCATTAACGCTTTTACCAAAATAATAGTTAGCGGCAACCTCAACACCGTAAATACCATGACCCATAGGAATAGTATTCAAATAACACTCTATTATAGTAGCCTTGGCATACTTGCTTTCAAGGTCGCGCGCGCGCATAATTTCACGCACTTTACGGCTGGCGCTTGTGTCATTATCGCCGGTAAGGTTTTTAACCAACTGCTGTGTAATGGTTGAACCACCCTGCCGTGAAGAATATATCGGAATAAATGTGTTAATAACCGCGCCGAAAGTTCTCTTCCAATCGACACCGTAATGGGTATTAAAACGCTTGTCCTCGATAGATATAAACGCGTCAACCAACTGTTGCGGTATACCGGTATATTCGGTATTATCTTTATCCTTTGCGGCTTTTTCGTCATAAGGCACCCATATACGATTATATTCGCCGTGCAGGCGCTGATACTCTACCCATTCACCGCTTGACTTGTCCTCAACATAAATTGCCGTGGTAAAGTTAAGTTCCAAATCGTTAAGGTCTACATCCATTGTGCCGTCAACCATAGTAAACGCATACACTAAAAAAGAACCGGCTATGAGACTTACCGTTATAATTCCGACAAGAAAAACCGTTAAAAACATTTTTAAAAAACGCTGTTTGCCGCGCTTTTTTCTGTTGCGTTTTTTGCGTGCGTCATCAACAGCCCCCGAAGAAAAACTGTTTAGGTCTAAAGATTTGTTTTCTTCGTTTTCGGGCTCACTGTGGCTGAAAATTTCATTATCATCCATAAAAACACCTCCGTAAGAAATGCATACAAATACCATTTTACTAAAATACATTATACACTAAAACTATCGTTTTGGGTAGTTACAATTTTGAAACCTTATATTAACAATATATTAAGGGCATAATAATAACAAATAAATTTGCAGGTGACACTATGTATAATGCAATTAAAAAATCAATTTTAAGCCTTTTTTTAAGTTTTGCTGTAATTGTGATTTTAATTATCAGCATAAATTGTTTTAAAACACAAAACAAAAAATCAGGTAACAGTAATTATTCTTTAAAAGCATATAAAAACACCGTTGCATTATACAACGGTGATGAAATTATTGAAATTTATAATAATATTGTGCTAAACACACTGCCCGAAAAAGATATAATTGCTTTTAAAAACGGCATAGATGTATCAACACCGTCGCAGGCAGAAACTTTGCTTGAAGATTACGAAAGTTAAACATAGATGTATTAAACCTTTTGTTTATACTCAATATATTCACAGTTACTTTCTTTACTGCGCATACACATACAGTCATAAACCGCTTTTTGCAAACTTTCTGCCTTTTGTTTTGCAGTATCGCCCACAGCATAAAACGGGCCGTCTGCAAAAATTGTGATTTTAGGTCTTTTTCTAAACCTTGTTTTTTGGTATGTAACGGTAGTGCAAAAAACCGAAGAATTAAAGTTTACCGGATATTTGAACGATGTAGATGCAAACGGTCTTATGCCTGTGTAGTATTCCCAAACATGCGCTTCGGGATATATTATTACAGGGTGTTTTTGGTCAATTCGGTATTTTATTGCTTTTTGAAATTCTTTCATACCGCCAAGCGTTGTCGGTATCGGTAATGCCCCGAGATATGGCAAAATTTTGCCTATTACGGCAATATCCAGATTAGCGGGACTTACTACCGTATATATTCTTTTAGGAAAACAAACAAGTGCAGGATTAAAAACATCGCCTATAGGTTGTGTGTGATTCGAATATACAAAAAAGCCGTTTTTCTCTTTTCTTAATTTTTCAGCGCCGACAATTCTGACACGCAAAAAAATTCTGCAATATATATTTGAAAAAACAAGTGCTATTGCATAAATCAAGGCTGAAAGCACACGCGAAAACAAATCGTTTTTTACCCACTTGTAATCGTCTTTTAATTTATGAACTTTTCCGTCATCAAAAAAATCATCTTGCAAAGAATCATAGTATATTACCCTTTTACTTTTCATAACGCCAACCCGCTATATCGGAATTTTCAAACTTGTAATCAAGTTTTTTACCGTAGATTTTTTCGTATGCCGATTTTTTAAGCTCATAATCTCTTTTACAAAGCAGTTCACTTGCTTCTCTTGTGGTTATGTTTTTGTCGGGATATAAAGTATCGAGTATGTGCAAGCGATATTTAACCTTAAAAAATTGCTCGGTATCAATTTTATCGATGTCGATTATTTCAACAAAGCAAGACACAACCGGAACATTAAGCTTTGCGGCAAATAAATATGCGCCACGTTTAAGCGGTCTGGGTTTGCGGTAATTAAACCACATTTCTTGCTCGGGATAAATAAGAACCGATTTTCCTTTTTTAAGGTTTTCATCCAAAAGCGAAATAAAATCGCGCGCAAGATAACGCGGCTCTTCCGAAATGGGAATTGTATCGGCATAGTTCATAAGCAGACCGATAGGTCCTGTCATTAAAAAATTGCCTGCTTGACTTACCACCTTGATTTTGCCGTTACCGCATTTTTTTGAAAGATGCCTGATTACAGTGTTTTCAAGCGGACCGAAGTGGTTGCTTGTAATTATAACACCTTTTTTCATATCGGGCAGTTTTTCGGCGCCGATAATTTCGGTATCTTTATTTATTAAAGT
>JAXJVR010000004.1:0-6092 GCA_036308405.1 Acutalibacteraceae bacterium | reverse complement strand
GCGGTAATTATCCATAGTCTGACCGTCTTTTTCAACAATATCCCACTTGTTTACTGCAATTATACAAGCCTTGCCCTCTTCAAGAGCCAAGCCTGCAACTTTAGAGTCCTGCTCGGTAAAACCGTCTGTGCCGTCAATCATAATAACGCAAACATCCGAGCGCTCTATAGCCATTTTAGCGCGTATAACGCTGTATTTTTCGATTTTGTCTTCTACACGGCTGTTACGGCGCAAACCGGCTGTATCGATAAAATTAAATTTACCGAATTTGTTTTCTACAAGCGAGTCAATCGCATCGCGTGTTGTGCCCGCTATATCGGATACAATAGACCGTTCCTCACCCGTAATTTTGTTAACAAGCGAAGATTTACCTGCGTTCGGCTTGCCTATAACCGCAACATTTATTATGTCTTCATCCTCTTCGGTATCTGTGTCGGGCAAATATTCGTAAGCCGCGTCAAGCAAATCGCCCGTGCCGTGACCGTGAACCGAAGAAACGGCTATCGGGTCGCCGAGTCCCAAATTATAAAACTCATAAAATTCGGGCGGAACATCACCTATTTTATCGCACTTGTTTACACACAAAACAACCGGTTTTCCGCTTTTAAGCAACATTGAAGCAATCTCACTGTCGGTAGCGGTGACGCCGGTTTGCATATCAACCACCATAATTATAACATTAGCGGTATCAATAGCAAGTTGCGCCTGCGAACGCATACCCGAAAGGATTATATCGTTTGTTTTAGGCTCAATACCGCCGGTATCGACCAACATAACCTTTTTTCCGCGCCATTCGGTATCACCGTAAATGCGGTCACGGGTAACACCCGGTGTATCGTCAACAATAGAAAGGCGTTTGCCGATAAGTTTATTAAAGAGTGTGGATTTGCCGACATTCGGTCTGCCGACAACCGCTATTATAGGCTTTGCCATAAATTTAAACCTCCGTCTCTTTTAAGGTAAATTGTCATTTATCCGTCAATTATTGCATCAACGAGCAAATATCCTTCATTATCAATAGGTTTTATTTTTACATTAAGTTTGTCAGACAGCTCATCAAGTGTGATACTGTCAAGGAACATATCACCGCCGTCACGCAACATACTTGATGGTATATATAACGTTTCACCTAAATCGGTATCTTTTAACTGTTCGTAAATATCGGTAGCGGTAATAAGACCCGAAACCGTAATTTTTTCACCGAAAAAATTATTTTTTATAGCATAAACATCGCATTTTAAACCTTTACATTTTTGCTCGCACTTATCGGCAATATCGCGTATAAGCGGATATGCGCTGACGCCCGTAGCGATTGAAATATGACGGTCAACAGATTTTTCACCCACTTCTTTGATAGCGGAATATGCCTCTGATTTAAGCAAAGCCCAAAGACCTACGCCGTTTTCAAGCTGTAAAAAATCACCGTAAAACTCGGCAGACGGTATTTCGCGTTCTGCAAGAAGATAAAATTCATCCGAGCCGTAAATTCGCCTGCTTGCGTATTTTTCAAGGCTTTTTTGGGCGTATTTATCAATAATATCAAGCACAGATGAAGCGTTTTCTTTATTAAAAGGTTCAAGCTTTGCAAGTCCGTCACGGTATTTTGTAAGACCGACAGGCACCGCCGCTATGCACTCCATATTTTCAAGATTTAACAAATCGTTTAAAGTGCGTTCTAACTCGGCGCCGTCATTATAACCGGGACAAAGCACCAACTGGCTGTTCATTTTAATACCGGCATCGTTAAAGCGCTTTATAACATCAAGCGCTTTGCCCGCATTTTTGTTAGTCATCATCTTTACACGCAGTTCGGGATTTGTTGTATGAACCGAAATATTTATCGGACTTATGTGCATTTTGATTATGCGTTCGATTTCATGCTCGGTAATGTTGGTAAGCGTTATATAATTGCCGAACAAAAACGAAAGCCGTGAATCGTCATCTTTAAAATACAAACTTTCTCGAAGACCTTTAGGTAACTGGTCTATAAAACAGAAAATACATTTATTTTTACAGGAATGTTTTTGGTCCATTAAATAAGTATCAAACAAAAGACCCAATTCCTGAAATTCGTCTTTTTTAATTTTAAGTTTTTTAATTTTGCCTTTTGAGTTTATAATCTCGGCAGTCAGTTTTTCATCGCTTTGATAAAAACGGTAATCGAGCACATCCATTATGGTGTTGCCGTTCAGCGTCAGCAATGTGTCCCCCGATTTTATGCCCGCCTTATACGCAGGACTTTTCTTTTCGACATCTTTAATTATAACCGACACATACTCACCTCTTAAGGTATTATAAATTAAATCAAGACAAAAAACAAGAGGGGGATTTTGCTCCCCCTCTCAAAATCAATTATTAGTCAGCTATGTCAACTACCTGACGGCCGTTGTATTTGCCGCATGCAGGGCAAATTCTGTGGGGACGCTTGTATGCGCCGCAATCGGAACATCTTACCAATGTAGGAGCGGTAAGCTTCCATAAGTTGTTTCTTCTTTTATCTCTTCTTGCTTTAGAGGTTTTTCTCTTCGGTACTGCCATTTTCAGCACCTCCTTAACTTAAAAATTATGAAGAATTATTTTTCGAGTAATTCCATAAGTTTAGCAAAGCGTGGGTCAACTTCCTTTTCGGTGCAACCGCACTCGCCTTCGTTAAGATTTTTGCCGCACTTATAACAAATGCCTTTACAAGACTCTTTGCATAAATGTTTGCTCGGCAAATCTAAAATGACTTCAGAATACACAAACTCGTCCACATCAAATTTCATATCCGGCACGGTGATAATTGTGTCACTTTCCTGTCTCTCTATAGCAGTGGCAAGCAATTTATCAACATTGACGGTATGGTTGTGTCGGGCATCAACGCCGCAACGGTCACAAGGAGCTGAAAAAGTATATTCAATAACCAAATTCAAATGCACAACACTTGCTTTGTTAAAAACCGAGCCAACGATTTTTACGGGGTTTTTGAGCGGATAATTACCCATAAAATCGACATTGCTCATATCAAGCGAATGATTGATTTCTAACACCGAATTTTCAGTGGCAAAGATGCGCTTTAAATCAAGAACCATACTGCACCTCACAAAATGACCTTAAGTCACGAACTATATTATATATATCCGTTTGCCTTTTGTCAAGAATTTATTTGCATATTTTTGTAAAAAATTATACATAGTAATTTATATTTTTATAAACAAACCGATTGACATTTAAAGTTAAAAAAGCTATAATTGAAAAAATATAATTTTAAAAAGAAGGGTTTGGCTTTAGTATGGCATATTATTTTAACGAAACATCACACACTTTTAATGAATACCTTTTGGTTCCGGGTTATTCTTCTTCGGAATGTATACCGGCAAATGTTTCACTGAAAACTCCGTTGGTGAAATTTAAAAAAGGCGAAGAATCTTCAATAACAATGAATATACCTATGGTATCGGCTATAATGCAGTCGGTTTCGGGCGAAAAACTTGCCGTAGCGCTTGCACGTGAAGGCGGTGTATCATTTATATACGGCTCACAATCGGTTGAAGATGAAGCCGCAATGGTAGCTCGCGCTAAAGCCTATAAAGCAGGTTTTGTTGTAAGTGCGTCAAATGTTTCGCTTGACAGCACACTTCAAGATATACTTGACCTTAAAGAAAAAAACGGATTTTCTACCGTTGCCGTTACTTCTGACGGAACTGCAAACGGCAAACTGCTCGGTATTGTAACAAGCCGTGATTACCGTGTAAGCCGTATGGACAAGTCAACACCCGTATCAGAATTTATGTCACCGCGCGAAAAACTTGTTGTTGGTGACGAAGACACAACACTCAAACAGGCAAATGATATTATTTGGGATAATAAACTTAATTCTTTGCCTATAGTTGACCGCGAAGGAAATCTTAAATATTTTGTATTCAGAAAAGACTATGACGCGCATAAAGAAAACCCCAACGAATTGCTTGACGCACATAAGCGCTACATAATAGGCGCAGGTATTAACACCCGCGATTATGCCGAGCGTGTTCCTGCACTCGTTTCCGCAGGTGCAGATGTTCTGTGCATTGACTCTTCCGAAGGTTTCAGCGAATGGCAAAAATTAACTATTGCTTGGATTCGTGAACATTACGGTGAAAGCGTTAAAGTCGGTGCCGGCAATGTTGTCGATGCGGAAGGTTTCAGATTTTTGGCTGACTGCGGTGCAGACTTTATTAAAGTAGGTATCGGCGGCGGTTCAATTTGTATAACACGAGAGACTAAAGGTATCGGTCGCGGACAGGCAACAGCACTTATTGAGGTATGCAAGGCGCGTGACGAATACTTTGATGAAACCGGTGTTTATATTCCCGTTTGCTCGGACGGCGGTATTGTTCACGACCACCACATAACGTTAGCGCTTGCTATGGGCGCCGATTTTGTAATGCTCGGCAGATATTTTGCAAGATTTGACGAAAGCCCCTCAAACAAAGTCGCACTTAACGGTAATTACTATAAAGAATACTGGGGCGAAGGTTCTGCACGCGCGCGCAACTGGCAACGCTATGACCTTGGCGGTGACAAAAAATTATCTTTTGAAGAAGGCGTTGATTCTTATGTGCCGTATGCCGGCGCGCTTAAAGATAATGTTGCGTTATCGTTAAGCAAGGTTAAATCTACAATGTGCAACTGCGGAGCACTCAACTTGCCGGAGTTCCGTGATAAAGCGAAGCTTACGCTTGTGTCTGCAACAAGTATTGTAGAAGGCGGAGCGCACGATGTTATTCAAAAAGAAACATCACTCGGAACAATAAAATAATATATTTGCGGACCACCCATTTATTTAAAATATTTGGGTGGTCAAATAATGAAAAACACAAAATTTTGAAAGGAAAATTTCTGTTTATGAAAAAAGTTTTAATTTCATTCATTCTTATAGCGTTGCTGTCGCTTTGTTCATGCAGAAAAGTTAATGAAAACTTACCTGACGGAAGCGACTATACAAGCGATATAAGTTCAAATTATTATCACAGCTCTGCCGATAATGTTCTTCCCGAGCGTGACGAGCCTACAGTCAGCCATCAAAATTCAAACGAAAGTTCTGCTTCAAACGGCGAAGAAAGCGAAACCGTAGACCCGCTTACAGACAGCGAGTATGTTTCGCTTACTATAGAAACCGAGCAACCTTACTATAAAAACACCGTAAAAGGAATTTCATTTACTCTTTATAACCGAAAGAAAAATATATTCAGCTATAATACAGATTTTTTCTTACAGAAATATGACGGTAAAAAGTGGGTATACTACCCTACCAAAAACGGCAAAACAGACTACGGAACAGATACCGAACAATCAGATATGCCGTATACTTTTTTAATATTAAGCCTACAAGAAAAATATGACCTTCCTTTAGAATACGGAACATATAGAATTGTTCAGGAAAACGATGACAGCACAATAACTTCAAATTCTTTTCAAATTGTCGATGAAAGTTTTTTCAACGGCGAGAATATCGAATAACGATTTTAAATACATAAAGCCGTGGCTAAAACGCCACGGCTTTATGTATTTACTGCTTTTTTATGCCGAATAATACTCGCAAAATTCCGCTTAAAATTTTAGGGCTTTTAATCAATACTACCTTCATAAAAAAATACCTCCGTCAGCGCTTACAGCAGGATATTCCGAGTATGATTACCCATATTGCAAGAATACCCACTAAAAATTTTGGAGGGCAAAAGCAACTTATAAGCAACCCAACAGCAAAAACTATGGCTATTAAACCTTTGTTTGTGTTATTACCTTTTCTGCGCATTTTTATCCCTCCGATATTACATAATAAGCAAAACCTTCATTTTTGTTACAAAACACAAGAAAAAGACTCGGTTTTTATTTAAAACCGAGCCTTTTATTATTTAATTATACTTTTATTTTGCTTTGCACAAAACCTTAACCTCGTCAAAAGTATCAACTATTTCTTTTTCGGGTTTTTCGGTAAGTAAACTTACAATAACTATTACGGCAACACCAATTATAAACGCAGGTAACAATTCATATATATCAAAAATTGTGCCGTCTATAAATCCGCCGGTCAATTTTCCGCCTATGACAAAACCGTCACGCAACCATTT
>JAXJVR010000003.1:0-2826 GCA_036308405.1 Acutalibacteraceae bacterium | reverse complement strand
GACTTGATGAAGCTATTATAAATCTTGCAAACGAACAGTTAAGCGAAGACGATTTACGGTTTGAAAGTGTTGTTGCAAGCCTTGAAAAAGCGCGTCAAACCGCCGAAAGTGAGCGTCGAGAAATAAGCAAACTTAAATCACAGATTGCCGAGTCAAAAAAACGCGCAGAATCACTTGAGAACGAGTTTAAGGCAAAGCAGGAAAAACTTATGGAGCAGGCTCGTGAAAAGGCTACCGCAATTGTAGAAAGCACGCGCTACAAATCAAGTCAACTGCTTAACGAACTTGAAGAGACAAAAAAAGCGCTTAATGCCGAAAATGCTGCTCAAAATTTAAACCGAGCAAGACAGAATTACAAATCAACTTTGCTTGATATGGAAGACACCGCCAACCCCGTTGTAGACAATAAAGATGTAGGCGAAGGTCTTACCAAAGCGCCGAATGTTAACGATATAGTTATATTAAAAAGCTTTAACCGCGATGCTACGGTAATCAAGGTTGACGAAGGCGGCAAACGTGCATTTGTTATGTCGGGCTCAATGAAAATGTGGGTAGGATTTAATGAACTAAAGATTAAAAAATCCGGTATTTCTACCGAAAGACCTAAAACACGCAATGTTTCGGGTATAAAATCACGGGCGGAACGCAATGTTTCGGGTGAGATTGACCTGCGCGGTATGGCAACCGACGAGGCAATTTTAGAGCTTGATAAATACATTGATGAAGCAGTCCTTGCAGGAATAGGCACAATAACTATTATTCACGGCAAAGGCACGGGTGTTTTGCGCAAAAATATTCAGGCGCATTTGCGTCATCACAAAAATATTAAAACTTTCAGAATAGGTATGTTCGGTGAGGGTGAAAACGGAGTTACCATTGCTGAAATTTCAGATTAGATTAGTTTACATCAACTATAAAAAACCGCAGGCGTAAAAGCCCGCGGTTTTAACTTTTAATATAAAGATTTTTTTACATTACATATCCGCCGTTAACGCCCAAAACCTGACCGGTTATATAATCGGCGTCATCCGATGCTAAAAACAGCGCGGAGGCGGCTATCTCGTCGGCATTGCCCATACGGCCAAGCGGTATATCGTTTACAAATGCATCAAGGTCTTCAACGCTTATGTTTGCGTTCATCGATGTGTCAATAAGTCCCGGGGCGATAGCGTTAACGGTTATACCGCTTGGTGCTAATTCTTTTGCGAGTGCCTTTGTAAGACCTACTACACCGGCTTTTGCCGCAGAATAGGCAACTTCACACGAAGCGCCGACCTGACCCCACATAGATGAAATATTTATAATTTTACCCGACTTTTGATTTACCATAGTCGATGTTACCGAACGGCAACAGTTGTATACGCCTTTTAAATTTATGTCAAACACTCGGTCAGAGTCAAATTCATCGGTATCGGTTATAAGACCGCTGAAAGCAACCCCTGCGTTATTTATAAGCACATCAACCGTGCCGAATTTATAAACGGTTTCTTTTATAAGCAGGTCGGTTTCTAATTTATTGGTAACATTAACTTTAAACGGCATAACGCTGTAGCCTTGTGACAATAGGGAAGAGGAGAGCAACTTTGCCGTTTGGTAAGACTCGTTATATCCGATTACGACATTATAACCTTTTCTTGCAAACAAAATTGCGGTTGCCGCGCCAATGCCTTTTGAAGCACCTGTAATAATAACGGTTTTTTTCATTGATAAAACACCTCATAAAAATAGTAACTTTAAATTATCATAAAAGATTATAACATATAACAATATTTTTTTAAAGAGTAAATTTACAATAAATTGTGGTTTACATAAAGTTAATATCAATACATTTTGTGTGGTTTACATAATAAGTTTACATAAAACTTTAAAAGTAACAAAATTGTAGTTGACATAAAACAAATTATGTAGTATAAATATATTGCGGTCAATTTTTACCGCTTTTCTTTTTTTGCTTCTTTATTTAATTTAGTTTACATAAAGTATACAAAAATCAATATATATGCCTGAATTCAAGATTGAGAACTAAATATAGTGTTTCATATCTTGTCCTTTAAACTCATATACTTTTCTAAAAAGGAGTTGTTGTATATGAGCAGAGGCATTATATTGAATTTAAAAAAATTAAAGCTGTTTGATTACTTAACTTTAAACAAAATTTTAATTTTGCTTTGCGCGCTTTTTATAGCCGGCATAGCAGTGGGTTCGGCGGTATTTTCAAAGAACAATTCGCTTGCCGAATTTTCAAAAAATATGTTTGAAAGTTATATTTCAATGCATCAAAACAAGCATTGGTTTTATGTGTTAATATCTTCATTTGCAAAATATATGTTTGTTTTACTGCTTTATTTTTTGTCAGGCACATCAATGCTCGGTGTAGCCGTAGTGCCTGTCGTTACATTTTGGCAGGGTGTAATAGCAGGCAGTGTGTCATCATATTTATATTCGTGTTATTCGCTTAAAGGCGTTGCTTTTAACGCGGTGATTTTGGTTCCGCCGTCAATAATTTTTACAATATGTTGCTTTTTTGCGGCTAAAGAGTCAATCGGTTTTTCGCTTTTTATGGCAAAGTTAACATTACCCAAAAGCAAACCCGCAAGTATGTATAATGATTTCAGAAAGTATTGCGGAAAATTTATAATATTTGCAGTGGCTTTAATTTTTACCGCTGTTGCAGATTTGGTATTAAATCTTTTATTTTTGCATTTTTTTGATTTTTAAAAAAGGTGAGGTGAGCATAACTGTGAGTAACGATTGTTTTGAACAATTCAGGGAATATTTGTTTAATATAAAACATTGTTCCAAAAACACGCTTGACGCATATATCAG
>JAXJVR010000002.1:0-5909 GCA_036308405.1 Acutalibacteraceae bacterium | reverse complement strand
CACAACTTTACAATCGGTATTAAAGATGATGTTACAAATCTTTCGCTCGATGAAGAAGCAGCTCCTAACACAGCGGCTGAAGGCACAATCGAGTGCAAATTCTGGGGTCTCGGCGGCGACGGCACAGTTGGCGCAAACAAAGACTCTATCAAAATTATCGGTGACCACACCGACAAGTATGTTCAGGCATATTTCCAATATGACTCTAAAAAGACCGGCGGTATCACAATTTCTCACTTAAGATTCGGTGATAAGCCTATTAAGAGCCCCTATTATATCAACAAGGCCGACTTTGTTGCTTGCCACAACCCGTCTTATGTAATCAAGGGTTACAAGATGGTTAACGACGTTAAACCCGGCGGTGTATTCCTTATCAACTGCCAGTGGACTCCCGAAGAGTTAAACAAGCACATGCCTGCCGAAGCAAAGCGTTACATAGCTAACAACAATATTCAGCTTTACACAGTAAACGCTATTGACTTGGCTGCTCAAATCGGTCTTGGTAAGCGCACAAACACTGTTTTACAGTCAGCATTCTTTGCACTTTCCGAAGTTCTTCCTCGTGAAGAGGCTATCGGCTATATGAAAGAAAAAGCCCAGAAGTTTATGAAGAAGGGTAAAGAAATCGTTGAAATGAACGAAAAGGCTATCGATGCAGGCGCTACCGCTTATGTTAAGATTGATGTTCCGGCTGATTGGGCTAATGCTACAGATGATACTGTAACAGCTAAATCAGAAGGCAACGAAAAACTCGTTAAGATGGTTGACGGCATTATGAAGCCGGTAGGTCTTATGAACGGTTATGACCTTCCTGTATCTGCATTTACAGATCACGCTGACGGCACATTCCAGCAGGGCGCATCCGCTTATGAAAAACGCGGTGTTGCTGTAATGGTTCCCGAATGGAATAACGAAACATGTATCGGTTGTAACAAGTGCGCATTTGTTTGCCCGCATGCTACTATCCGTCCGTTTGCTTTATCTGCCGAAGAAAAGGCTGCAGCTCCTGCAACACTTAAAACAGCAGTTAAAGAAAAACTTGTTACAAACAAGGGTTATTCATTTGCAATGACAATTTCTCCGCTTGACTGTATGGGTTGCGGCGTCTGCGTCGGCGTTTGTCCTACATCTTCACTTAAGATGGTATCTCAAGAGTCACAGCTTGTTGAACAAGAAAGCTTTGATTACTGCGTAGCAAATGTAACCGAAAAAGAGGGTATTGCATCAAGCGCTAACCTTATTTCTTCACAGTTCAAAAAGCCGTTGCTCGAGTTCTCGGGTTCATGCGCAGGCTGTGCAGAAACATCTTACGCTCGCCTTATTACACAGCTTTTCGGTGACAGAATGTATATCTCTAACGCTACAGGTTGTTCTTCAATCTGGGGCGGTCCTGCTGCTACATCACCTTACACCACTAATGCCGAGGGTCACGGTCCTGCTTGGGCAAACTCTTTGTTTGAAGACAACGCTGAACACGGCTTTGGTATGTATTTAGGTCAAAAGGCTATCCGTAACCGTCTTGTTGATGAAGTTAAGGCTATTGTTGAAGAAGGCAAAGCACCCGAAAATGTAGTTGCTGCCGCAAATGAATACCTTGCAACTCTTGATGACGGTGATAAAAATACCGGCGCTTCTAAGGCTTTGGTTGAAGCTCTTGAAGGTTTTGATTGCGACTGCGATACAAAGAAAGATATTCTTGAAAACAAAGAATACCTCTCAAAGAAATCTGTATGGATATTCGGCGGTGACGGTTGGGCTTATGATATCGGCTTCGGCGGTGTTGACCATGTTCTTGCTACCGGCGAAAATGTAAACATCATGGTATTTGATACCGAGGTTTACTCTAACACGGGCGGTCAGGCATCAAAAGCTTCTAACATCGGTCAGGTTGCTCAATTTGCTGCTGCAGGTAAGGCTATCAAGAAGAAGAGCCTTGCAGAAATTGCTATGAGCTACGGCTATGTTTATGTTGCACAGATTGCTATGGGCGCAGACCAAAATCAGACCCTTAAAGCAATTAAAGAGGCTGAAGCTTATAACGGTCCTTCAATAGTTATCGGTTATGCTCCTTGCGAGATGCACTCTATCAAGGGCGGTATGACTAACTGCCAGGCAGAAATGAAGAAAGCCGTTGACGCAGGTTATTGGGACCTCTTCCGTTATAACCCTGCACTTAAGGCAGAAGGCAAAAATCCCTTCTCACTCGACAGCAAGCCCGCAACTGCCGATTACAAAGAGTTTATACTTAACGAAGCTCGTTATTCTTCACTTACACGCTCATTCCCCGAGCGCGCTGAAGAACTCTTTGACAAGGCAGCAGAGTCTGCAAAGGCTCGCCGCGCTCACCTTGAAAAACTTGTTGAGCTTTACGGAAAAGAATAATAACCGTAATAAATATGGCTCTTTGTCAATAGTTGGGGTAAAGAGTTAAAACAGAAAAGTTATGTGCAGGCAGTTGTCGTCAGGCAACTGCCTGTTCTTTTTGTTGTTTTTGGTGAGAAAAAATATGTAAAATACGGTTTCTGAAACGGTAAAAATTCCTGTAACCGTATGCATTTCTTTTAAGGACTTTAATTTTGTTGTTACAACCTTCGGTAAAACCATTGGTAAGAGGAGTATAGAAAGAATTAGTAATGCCTTTATACCAGTTACGCATTGTTTCGGAACATTTTTCAAACTGCGGTATACCGCAGTTTTCGGCGTTAATTATCCATTCGTTTAAAGCGTCTTTTGCTTTTTGCGGATCTTTGTAAGTGAATATTTTTAAGAATTGTTCTTTATACCAATGCGCTCTGCTAATATTAACAGAGTAATATATCTTCCGATTGCCATGCTCTCGAATATGAAAAGCATTGTAGCCGAAAGTGAAAACAAGATTAGTAAAATGCTTTTCAAAATGGCTGTTGAATTGGGCATGGTTCAAAACGCTTTTGCTTGGTCAAACCAGGATACAATCCAAACGAAGCAGTCGATTGGTTGATTGCTTCGGCACAGCAAAACTATAAGCTTATTGACAAGTTGCGGTTCGTCTATTTCCGAATCAAAGAACTCTTTGGGTGAAACACCGAGATATTCACAAATGTAGAGAAACTCACTCATAGACGGCAAAGCCTTGCCAGAGGAAATGCTCTGAATATAACTTTTACTATGTCCTAAATCCAAACTCATTTTATACTCTGAGATACCTTTTTTAGTTCTAAGATAAGAAATTCGGTCTCGAATAAACTGTTTAGTCATGAATTACCACCTCACTGATTATATTTTATACTAATCAGTTCGGTAAGTCTATCGATTTACCTTCGAATTTGACCATAATCGGAGAAAATGCTTTTTCTGATTGTGTCGGATTAGAAAAAGTTGTTATCCCGGACAATGTAACAAAGGTTGATGACTTGGTATTTAACGGTTGCGTAAATCTTACCTCTGTTGAATTGCCGAACGGTCTTAGAAAAATCGGTAAGAGCGCATTTAAAAACTGTAAGTCTCTTACCAAGGTGACCATTCCCGCCTCTGTTATCAGCATATCCGACGCTCCGTTCAGAGGCTGTGAAAATATGAAATCCATTAAAGTGGAACCCAAAAATATGCATTACAAATCCGAGCCGAACAAACGCGACGGTAATGACTTTGTATTATTTAATAAAAACAAGTCAACCCTTATTGCTTATCCTGCCAACAGCCGTGAGGTTCAGTATGATATTCCGGACAGCGTTACAATTATCAGCGATTGGGCTTTTTGCGACAGTAAAAAATTAAATCGTAGTGATACTTTATCGCGGAATAGTTTTTTGTCTTGAATTTAAGGTAGGAGAAACAAAAATTCTTGAAGTCGATGTCGACCAAGTTTTAGATTATGCGTTAGACCTTAAAAACTTTCATAAATTTAGTGAAGATAGAGTGATTACTCCTATTTTGATTGCAACAAATTATACCGATGCTGAGTTCTGCAAGGAGCATCCTATCATCAACTTTGATACGCTTTCTGGCTTTGGTGAGTATCAGGTCGTAGCGGTATTCAAGTTTGACACCAATCACGAGGATTTCCGCTACAACGAATATACGCAGATGAACGAGGAGCAGTTCAAAGAGTTCATGTCTCAGGTTCATGCAAGACAGTGCTATGACACCGGCATTGACGCTGAGTATGGTGATCAGCTTATTACTCTTTCCACTTGCGAGTACACCTACAACAACGGCAGATTCGTGGTTGTTGCAAAGGAGGTATAAATTACTCTTTCTGGAAGGGGGTGATAGCTTTGAGTAAGATTAAAACCAGAGAAAGCGTCAAGGACATCAAGGTTCTTGATAAAGCGGCTGTTGCCTCCGAGCGTATGAAGACGGCGCTGATCCGTTCCAAAGACCAGATGCAAAACCTTATGGATGATGGACAGGTCTCACCGTCCGAATATGCGGAGGACAAAATCAAATACGCCGCAGAAGATGTGGTAGATCGTGTCCGCCACGATGCTTCCTCCGGTGCGAAGAAAGCCGTCAACAAGGGTAAAGAAGCTTACAGAGAACACCGCGAGGAAAAGCGTATTCAGAAGAATGAAGAGCGGGTCAAAAAGTACGAGGAAGAACTGCGCAGATCTGCGCAGACTTCCACCCCGCAGCAGAAAGCGGCAAGAGATACCGCAAAGAAAAATGTCGAGACACGGAGAGCCAACACCCGTATCAAGCGGAATCAGACAATTAAAACGACTGAGCGTACAGAACACACTATTAAACAGTCTGCCCGTTCTGCGGGCAAACAGACGGTGAAAGCCGGTGCGAAAGGTACGGTGAAGTCAACGGAAAAGGCGGTCAAGACTGCCGAAAAGACTTCCAAAGCGGCTATCAAGACGGCAGAAGCTACGGCGAAAGCTACGCAGAAAGCGGCGCAAGCGACTGCAAAGGCAGCACAGAAAGCGGCAGAGATTGCAAGGCAGACTGCCATTGCCGCATACAAGGCGGCTGTTGCAGCGGCTAAAGCGATTGCAGCGGCAATCTGTAGTTTCTGAAGGAAAAATCAATATTAGTTGGTATAAACCGAATTTCAATTTGAGTGATTTAAACAATATTCAAATGGTAATCGGGAAAATCAGAGGTGTTTCATTAGAAGCTTATTTATTTTTAAACGATTTATTGGCACAAAATGAAGATTGCAAGTATTATTATCGTGATGTTGAATTAAATGGCGGTGCATGGGATTACAGAAGAGGCAGAAGAAATACTCTTTCCTCACATATTTCTGTTATTGCTTTTTACAAGGAAAAATCACTTTTTCTGATATAATGTCAAGATTTCAAAAGGGTATGGGCGTAGGACCGTGCAAATTGAATGAAGTGCCTGAAATTACAGATGGTATTATAACTATTTAATGTATAATTCGGCTGATTTAACATCTGATGTTGAATCAGCCGAAACTCTTTTTTAAAGTCACAATTTGATACGCTGTAAACAAAGAAAAAAGATTTTTTCGGTCCACATTTGATTATGTGGTCGTTAAAATTACTAATTTTGTAAAAGTGGCGGTAAAACGCCTGAAAATGATATAAAAAATGACCGAAAGTGGAGGATAAACCTCAAAATTCGGTCAAATTTTGGTCGAGGTGACAGGGCTCGAACCTGCGGCATCTAGTTCCCAAAACTAGTGCGCTACCAACTGCGCCACACCTCGAAATATTCAATTTTTATGCACGGATTTTAACAGAAAATCCGCAACTGTGGGATATTATGTGGTCGTAAGGCAATTACGGCACATTTTTAGATAATACCAAAGCGGAAAAACCGCAGTATTAAAGGCTTTTTTGAGACGGACGGCAAATTATCTGAACCATCGGCGTCACAGTCCCAAAACTAGTGCGCTACCAACTGCGCCACACCTCGAAAGATAAAGTCAGCAGATTTGCTACGGTTGTTAATTATAT
>JAXJVR010000001.1:0-8645 GCA_036308405.1 Acutalibacteraceae bacterium | reverse complement strand
GGTGAAATGCTTGATGAGGCTCGAAATAATTATCTTGCCTCGGCTTTTTGCGACGGCAACAAGATAGGCGTATGCTTTGCGGATGCGTCTACAGGTGAAGCACACATAACCGAAATTTCGGGCGAAGATATGTATGAAAGATTTTATAATGAGGTTATGCGTTTTTCACCGAGCGAAATTTTACTTGATGCAAAATTAAAAGCAAATTGCGAAAGCTTTTTGCAAGAAAAATTTTCAGGCACTGTAAGTATTCGTGACGAAAAATGCTTTGACAGCAACACAACCGAGCAGTCGCTTTGTGATAACTTCGGCATAGTAAGCCCCGAAAATATAGGCATTGAGCGTGGCAGTGTTTTGCAAAAAGCTTTGGGCGCTGTGCTTGATTACCTGCGTGAAAACGGAAAGACGGGCACAATAGCAATTAAAAATGTAAATATATACACATCTACGCAGTTTATGCAGCTTGATATAACTGCGGTCCGCAATCTTGAACTGTGCGAAACAATGCGCACCAAGTCAAAGCGCGGTTCGCTTTTAGGTGTGCTTGACAAAACAAAAACGGCAATGGGCAAACGCCTTATGCGTTCGTTTGTTTTACAGCCGTTATGCTCTATACCCGAAATAACAATGCGTCAAAACGCGGTGGAAGAACTTGCCGGCGATACTGTTATGCGTTGCGAAGCGCAGGAATATTTAAGCGGTATACGTGATATTGAGCGTATGATGACCAAAATCGTATACGGAACGGCAACCGCCAAAGAACTGTTGGCATTATCTGCTACAGCGCACCGTTTTCCTTATTTAAAGCAATTATTGGCTTCGGCAAATTGCAAGATGCTAAAGGGAATATATAACGATATTGACACCCTCGATGAAATTGCCGAGCTTATTGATAACGCCATAAACGAAGATGCGCCCGCTACCGTGCGCGAGGGAAAAATCATAAAAAAAGGCTTTAACGAGCAGGTTGATATTTTGCGTGACGATATGGACGGCGGAACATCACACCTTGCCGAAATTGAAGCGCGCGAACGCGAACGCACAGGTATTAAAAATCTGCGTGTTCGTTATAATAAAGTTTTCGGTTATTATATAGAGGTTACAAATTCATTTCTTGATAAAGTTCCCGCCGATTATGTGCGCAAGCAAACGCTTACAAACTGTGAACGCTTTATAACCGATGAATTAAAACAACTTGAAAACAGACTTTTAACTGCAAAAGAACGCGCTTTTCAGCTTGAGTTTGAAATATTTAACGGTATTCGTGAAACTGTCGCGGCGGCAGCCCCCAGAGTCAGAAAAACCGCCTCTGCTGTAGCAAGGCTTGATGTTATTTGTTCGCTTGCAACCGTTGCAGTCGAAAACAACTATTGCAGACCGCTTGTTAATAACAGCGGAGTCATAAGTATAAAAGGCGGCAGACATCCGGTTGTTGAAAAACTTTTAAATTCACCGTTTGTTTCTAACGATACATATTTAGACTCATCTTCTGACCGTTGTGCCATTATTACAGGACCTAATATGGCAGGTAAATCAACATATATGCGTCAGGTTGCTATAATTACCCTTATGGCGCAGATGGGGTCGTTTGTGCCTGCGCAAATGGCAGAAATAGGCGTTGTAGATGCAATCTTTACCCGTGTCGGCGCTTCCGACGATTTGGCAAGCGGACAGTCTACTTTTATGGTAGAGATGAGCGAAATGGCGCATATACTCAAAAATGCAACAAAAAACAGTCTGCTTATTATTGATGAAATAGGCAGAGGCACTTCTACTTTTGACGGTATGTCAATAGCAAAGGCGGTGCTTGAATATGTTGCCGATAAGCGCAAACTCGGTGCAAAAACGCTTTTTGCAACCCATTATCATGAACTTACCGAAATGGAAAACGAACTTGACGGCATAAAAAATTATAACATAGCCGTCAAAAAGCGCGGAGACGATATTATATTTTTGCGCCGTATAGTGCGCGGCGGAGCCGATGACAGTTACGGCATAGAGGTTGCAAAGTTAGGCGGAATACCCGATTCGGTAATAAAACGCGCAAAACAAATACTTAAACAGACGCTTGAAAGCGGTATTGTGACTTACAAAACAGCGCCTGCGGCAACAGACCAGATTTCGCTTGAAATGCAGGGCGCTACGGACCTGCTTCGCGAGTTGCAGGCGATAGATGTAAACACCCTTACCCCCATAGAAGCTATGGGACTGTTGTTCGATATAGTGAACAAAGCAAAATCTATTTAAAATCTATTAAAACGAGGTGAAGTAAAGATGCCTAAAATAAATGTTCTGCCTAAATCAATTGCCGAGCTTATTGCGGCAGGCGAGGTTGTAGAACGCCCTGCTTCTATTGTAAAAGAGGCAATAGAAAATTCGGTTGATGCAGGCGCTACACACATCACGGTTGAAATTCAGCACGGCGGTATAACATATATTCGGATAACCGACAACGGTTGCGGCATATCGCAAGATGATGTTCCAAAGGCATTTTTGCGTCACGCCACAAGCAAAATTAAAAATGCGGTTGATTTGGACCGAATATCAACACTTGGATTTCGCGGTGAAGCGCTTGCCGCAACAAGCGCCGTATCACGCGTAGAACTTTTTACCAAAACTTCTGAAGAAGAAATCGGAACACATTACAAAATCGAGGGCGGAGAAGAAGTTTTAAATGAAGAGGTCGGTTGCCCCGATGGCACAACCCTTATTGTGCGCGACTTGTTTTATAACACACCTGCGCGAATGAAGTTTTTAAAGAAAGATGTTTCTGAAGGCACGACGGTTTCTGCCGTGGTAGAGCGTCAGGCGCTCTCTCACCCCGAAATTGCCTTTAAACTTATTCGTGACGGCAAACAAACGCTTGTTACTTCGGGTGACGGTAAAACGGCGTCGGCTGTTTACAGTGTTCTGGGGCGTGAAATTTCAAACACACTTATTCCTGCCGATTTATCACTTGACGGCGTTAAGGTGTCTGGACTTGTATGCAAACCGGCATTTTGTCGCGCTTCAAGGGCATATCAGTTCACATTCTTAAACGGTAGATATGTGCAGTCGGGCACGGTTACTGCCGCTTGCGAGCAGGCTTATAAAAACAGCGCTATGGTTGGCAAATTTCCGGTGTTTGTGCTGTTTGTAAATGTGCCTTACGAAACGGTTGATGTAAATGTTCACCCCGCTAAAACGCAGGTGCGTTTTTCTGACGAAAAGAGGGTTTTTACAGCTGTTTATAACGCCGTAAAAAATGCTATACTTTCAGGCGACACTCGACCCGAAATTGCAGTAAAGCCCCCAAAAAGCAATGCTTTTTTGCATATGACAACCGAAGAATACCGTCAAACAGCGGTAAATTTACCGTCGCAGGAAAAACCGATTCCGAAAAATTATGAACCGTCTGCAAAGGTTACGGCGGTTAAACCCGAAACACAGAACCCCGTAAGACTTAATGCCGATAACACGCCTTTCTTTTTGCGCGATGAATTTAAAACTAAAATACCGCAAAATAAGGAAATTTTAATATCGGTTGACGAAGAAGAGGCAAAATCAAATCAAAACGAGCCTAAAAAAGAAGAGAGCATCGCGCCCGAAAAAGAATATTCGCCCGAAAACGAAATAAAACTTATAGGCGAAGCCTTTAACACATATATTGCGGTGCAAAAGGGCGAAAGCATCTTTTTGATAGACAAGCATGCCGCTCACGAACGCATTTTGTTTAATGACCTTAAAAACAAACAAACCGTTGAAACGCAGGCATTGCTTGTGCCTGTAACCGTAAAACTTATCGGAGATGAGTATTCGGCTGTTGTAAGCAATCTTTCTTTGCTTGAAAGTTACGGCTTTGAGGTTGAAGATTTCGGTAACGAAACGGTGGTTGTGCGTGCCGTTCCGGCAATTTTAAGGCGAGAGGATATCGAAAGCATTATTTGCGAAGCGGCGCAGAGTCTTGTAAAACGCGGCAGTGTAGAAATTGATGCCGTTGACGATATTTTGCATACGGTTGCTTGCAAAGCGGCGGTTAAAGCAGGCTTTATAACGGCAGATGCCGAAAAAATAAATCTTGCGGCGCGTGTGCTTAATAATAAGGATATTATGTATTGTCCGCACGGAAGACCGGTGGCTTTTGAAATAAAAAAATATGAACTCGAAAAATATTTTGGAAGAATACAGTAAAAAACAAAAGATTATTTGCGTGGTAGGTCCTACCGCGTCGGGCAAAACCGAACTCGGTGTTTTGCTTGCAAAACATTTTAACGGTGAGGTTATATCTGCCGATTCTATGCAGATATACCGCGATATGCACATTGCCTCGGCGGCTCCCGATTTAAGCGAAATGCAGGGCGTGACTCACCATTTGGTCGAATTTTTGGATTACGGTGAAACTTTTACCGTTGCCGACTATGTTAAATCGGCACGGAAAAAGATTTTTGAAATAACTTCGCAAGGTAAAATGCCTATAATTGTCGGCGGAACGGGACTTTATATAAGTTCGCTTGTAAATAACGTTGAATTTACCGAAAATGAGGCGGATTACGATTTGCGCAGGCGCATTACCGAAGAATTTGACCGTGAGGGCGGCGCATATATGCTTGAAAAACTTCGCAAAATCGACCCCGAAACCGCAAATAAACTTCACGAAAATGACAAACGGCGAATAATACGCGCCTTTGAAATTTATGAAAGCACAGGCAATACAAAAAGTTTTAACGATAAAATGTCGGTTAAAAACGAGTCGCCTTACAGCGCAGTTATGATAGGTATAACTTACCGTGACCGCGAAAAGCTTTATGAGCGCATAAACCGCCGTGTAGACATAATGCTTGAAAACGGACTTTTAGATGAGGCGCGCAGAGCTTATCAAAAAAATTTGGGCGGCGGCGCGGTTCAGGCTATAGGCCACAAGGAATTTTTCGGATATTTTAAGGGCGAAATAACGCTTGATGAAGCAATCGAAAATTTAAAGCGTTCTACGCGCCGTTATGCCAAAAGACAGCTTACTTGGTTTAATAAAGACATCCGAATAAATTGGTTATATAAAGATGAAACCGATAATATTTTACAAAAAGCAATAGAAATTGCGGAAACGGAGGAAAACTATGGGTGAACATAAAGTATTAAAAATATTTTTATGTATAATCACATTAGTGTTTATTGTTCATCAGGTTTATTCTTCGCTTTATAAGCCGATAACAACCGTAACTGCAGAATATAATACGGCAACCGACGGTTTTGAGATAAGCGGATTTGTCATCAGAGAAGAAAAAATAATAACATCGAATACCGCAGGCACTATGCATTTTGTGCTGTCTGACGGAGAACGCGTAGCTAGGGGCGGAACAGTAGCAAATATATATTCAAGCGCCGACGCTTCGGTTACGGTTAACAGAATAGAACAGTTAAAAGAAAGAATTTCGGATATAGAAGAAATACAGGGTTATAACGATGTCGAGGCGGCGGATATAGGTCTTGCAAATTCAAAAGTCGAAACGGCTCTTGACGAACTTATACGCAGTTGTGCTACGGGTGATTTTTCAAACGCAGAAGAAAATTCCAACACATTGCTTACAAACATAAGCCGCAGACAGATGATAACCGGTGAGCAAATTGATTTTTCGGCGAGGCTTAGTGAACTTAACGCCGAGCTTGATACGCTTAACGCTTCGTTGCCTGCCGCTATAGGTCAAATAACAACCGATACATCGGGTTATTTTGTGTCGGGTGTTGACGGGTATGAAAGTGTGCTTAATTGTGATGAAATCGAAAATATTACACCTGAATTTTTAGATGAACTTAAACCTCAGACAACAACCGACAACACGGTAGGAAAAATTGTTTCTGGTTACACTTGGTATATTGCCGCAAGTGTTTCGGCTAATGATTCGCTTCAGTATAAATCGGGCGATAATTTTAAAATTAAAACCGCGCTTAAATCAAGTCCCGAACTTGATGTAACCGTAGAAAGAGTAAATAATTCATCAAGCGGTGACCGCGCAGTAATAATATTTTCGTGCAATCAAATGAACAGCGAGCTTGCCTCAATGCGCAACGGAAAAATGACGGTTATAAAAAACACATATTCCGGACTTAAATTGCCTACAAAGTCGCTTCGTGTTCAGGACGGAAAAACCGGTGTTTTTGTCCGTTCGGGTCAGACGGTTAAGTTTGTTACCGTAAATGTTATTTATCGCACGGACGAATATATTATTTGTGAACAGCAAACAAGCAATGATTCTGTGCTTAGACTATACGATGAGGTAATAGTTAAAGGAAAGAGGCTTTACGATGGAAAAATCGTCGATTGAAATATTTGATGAAAATTATAAAATTATAAAGGAAAATATCGCCTGTGCCGCTAAAAAATCAGGCAGAAAGTTTGAAGATATAACTTTGCTTGCCGCAACAAAAACCGTTGATATATCGGTTATAAATCACGCCATTTCAAGCGGTATATCATATATAGGCGAAAATCGTGTTCAAGAGTTTTTATCAAAAGAAGACGGCTTTTTGCCGGTGCACAAACATTTTATAGGCCATTTGCAGACCAATAAGGTAAAAGATATAATAGACCGCGTTGAGCTTATTCATTCGGTAGACTCATACCGTTTAGCGCAAGAAATTTCGAGGCAGGCTTTAAAACGCGGAATTACAGCGAATATTCTGCTTGAAATCAATGTAGGTGAGGAGCAAAGTAAGTCGGGATTTTGCTATGATGAAGCAATACAAATGACGCGCGAAATCGCAAAACTTGACGGAATAAAGATAAAGGGACTTATGGCAATTCCGCCCATTTGTGAAAATTCCGAGCAAAACAGACCGTATTTTGCAAAAATGAAAAAACTGTTTATTGACATTGACACCGAAAAAATAGATAATAGTAGTATGGATATTTTGTCTATGGGTATGTCTGACGATTACATAACTGCAATAGAAGAGGGCGCTAATACGGTGCGACTCGGAACTGCGCTTTTCGGCAGACGGAATTATAATATATAAAACGAAAGGAATGTGTATTAAATGGGACTTTGGGACAGCATAAAAAACATTATGACAATACCCGATGATGATGAGTTTGAGGATGAGGTTACCGAAAAGGCGGAACGCCCTCAAAGCAAGGCGCAGGACGACGGCGGTTATACATCGTCAAAAAAATCGGAAAGCACACCTAAAATCATAAAATCAAAAACAATCAGTTATTCGCAAAATCAATCGTCTTTGCAGGTGGTTCTTGTAAAACCTGAACGCTTTGAAGAGGTCACTACCATTGCCGACCATCTTAACGACGGCAAAACAGTAGTTTTAAATCTTGAAGAAACCCCACGCGATGTTCAGCGCCGTGTGGTAGACTTTTTAAGCGGTGTTGCTTATGCTAACGGCGGCAATATGCGAAAAGTTGCCAAAAACACCTTTATAATAGTTGCTCGCGGTGTTGATGTTATGGGTGAACTTATGGTTGAAGATTTTGAGGACGGTAAAATTTACTTTTAATGAATATTCAACTTCTGCCTGCAAGAGTTGCTGATTTAAAGCATCTTTGCGAAAAAACTTCTACCCCTAAATTTTTAGGTTTTTTAACGCCTGACGAACTGTCGGTTGCATTAAAATGTTTAAACAATTCCGAAAGATACGATTTTTTCGGCGGATATGAGGGTGCGGAGCGTGTATTGCTCGGTTTTATGCCGGACTGGTGTGAAGAACTTGTGTATCCGATAACCGCATTAAGCTTTAAGTATCGCGAGTGTGACAAACTTACCCACCGTGATTTTTTGGGTTCACTTATGGCGCTCGGCATAAACCGTGAAACCGTCGGTGATATTTTGGTAAGTGACGGCAGGGCGGTTGTGTTTTTACTTAATGAAACCGCAAAATTTGTTTTATCGCAGATAAGCAAAATAGGCAGGGTAGGCGTTACAGTCAGCGAAGGTTTTACCGAGCCGTTACCAAACGCAGGTAAAAAGCAGGAAATGTCTGTAACCGTAGCGTCTTTACGGCTTGACTGCGTGGTTTCGGCACTTTGTTCGCTTTCTCGAAAAGAGGCAAGTCAAAAAATTGCCGACGGCTTGGTGTTTGTCAATTCAATATGTATTCAAAAACCTACGCACACGCTGGCTTCGGGAAGCACAGTAACCGTTCGCCAAAAAGGCAGATTTGAGATAATTTCGGGCGAAGAACATTCTAAAAAAGGCAGAATTATATTAAGATACAGTAAATATGTATAATTATAACGGACCGTTTTATAAGGAGGACATATTAAAATGTTAAGCGCAAATGAGATTAAGAATGTAAGATTTTCAAAGGCAATGGGCGGATACAAGCAAGAAGAGGTTGATATTCTTCTTGACAAAGTAGAGTCGGATTATGAACAGTTTGAACGCACTCTGCGCGAAATGAATGCTAAAATCAATCAACTCAAAGAAGAGTTGGAAGATTATAAAAACAGTCAGGGTAATATACAAAATGTTTTGGTAAGTGCTCAAAAGTTTGCCGACCAAATAGTTGAAGAGGCTAAAACAAAAAGCGCCGAAATTATTGACTCTGCTCAGGCAAGCATACAAAAAATTACTGCTCAGGAAAAAGAGCTTACAACCGCTTTCGACCAAAAAGCAAGCGAGCGCAAGCAGACACTTGAAAACGATATTGAGGTTATAATT